>JBOGDU010000293.1:0-8758 GCA_050743145.1 Jiangellaceae bacterium
CGTTGGCCTGTTGCGCAGCCACGGCCTGTGGGCGACGCGACGTACATCGCGGACGACGTCGGCGGGCAGGAGCCGCAGCTGCAGCAGGACGGCGTGCGCGTGCTGGTCGCCCGGACGAAGCCGCGGCCCGGCGCATCCTCGCGGACATCGGCGACAGGGGGTACGAGTGAGCACCGTCGAGGAAAGCCACGACCAGCCCGTGTCCATGCGGCTCGAGGTCGTCGTCATCCCGGTCTCGGGCGTCGACCACGCCCTAGCTTTCTACCGACAGCTGGGATGGCGGCTCGACGCGGACCTGACCGGCGAGCCCGGCTTCCGGGTCGTGGGTGAACGGCCGCCTCAGACTCTCGGGGCGGGTGTTGGCCGTCGCGACGATGAACGTTGGTGGTCAGGGCGCTAGCTGGCCTCGGTGATCATGCCGGCGCCCACCGTGCGGTTCGTCGACTCGTCGACCAGGATGAACCCTCCCGTCGTGCGGTTGCGGCGGTACTCGTCGGCGAGCAGGGGAGCCGTCGTGCGCAGCCGTACCCGGCCGATCTCGTTGAGGCCGAGCCGGACTGCGGCCTCATCGCGGTGGAGCGTGTTGACGTCGAGGCGGTACTGAAGCTCCTTGACCAGGGTCCGCACCGACCGGGTGGTGTGCTTGAGTCCGAGCTTGGCGCCAGGCTGCAGGGGACGGTCCGTCATCCAACAGACCATCGCGTCCAGGTCCTGCGCGATCGTCGGCTGGTTGTGTGGCCGGCAGATCATGTCCCCACGTGAGACATCGATCTCGTCCTCGAGGCGGATCGTCACGGACATCGGTGGGAACGCCTCGTCGACCGGCCCGTCGGCCGTCGTGATCGCTGCGATCCTGGTGCTGAATCCGCTGGGCAGGACCATGACCTCGTCGCCCGGCTTGAGCACTCCGCCGGCGACCTGGCCCGCGTACCCGCGGTAGTCGACATGGCGGTGCGACTGGGGCCGGATGACGTACTGCACCGGGAACCGCACATCGACGAGGTTGCGGTCGCTGGCGATGTGCACGTGCTCGAGATGGTGCAGCAGCGACGGCCCCTCGTACCAGGGCATGGACTCGGACCGGGCGACGATGTTGTCACCGTGCAGGGCCGAGATGGGGATGATCGTGAGGTCGGCGATCTCCAGCTTGGCGGCGAACCTTCCGAACTCGTCCGCGATCGCGTCGAAGACCTCCTGTGACCAGTCGACCAGGTCCATCTTGTTCACTGCGAACACCAGGTGCGGGACGCGCAGCAGCGACACGAGGAACGCATGTCGCCGGCTCTGCTCGACGATGCCCTTGCGCGCGTCCACCAGGACCACGGCGAGGTCCGCCGTGGAGGCGCCGGTCACCATGTTGCGCGTGTACTGGATGTGCCCGGGAGTGTCGGCGATGATGAACTTCCGCCGCGGCGTCGCGAAGTACCGGTAGGCGACGTCGATGGTGATGCCTTGCTCCCGCTCGGCCCGCAAGCCGTCGGTGAGCAGCGCGAGATCCGTGTACTCGTCTCCGCGCTCACGGCTGGTCCGTTCGACACTCTCCAGCTGGTCGGTGAAGATCGCCTTGGAGTCGTACAGCAGTCGGCCGATCAACGTGCTCTTGCCGTCGTCGACCGACCCTGCGGTGGCGAAGCGCAGGAGATCCACTAGAAGTAGCCCTCCCGCTTACGATCCTCCATCGCGGCCTCGCTCACGCGGTCGTCCCCACGGGTGGCGCCGCGTTCGGTGAGCCGCGTCGCCGCGACCTCGTCGATGATCTCGTCGATGGTGTCGGCGTCGGACCTGACAGCCGCGGTCAGGGTCGCGTCGCCGACCGTGCGGTAGCGCACCTTCTCGGCGAAGACCGGCTCGCCCTCGCGTGGGCGACAGAACTCGTTCGCCGCGAACAGCATCCCGTCGCGCTCGAAGACCTCGCGCTCGTGCGCGTAGTAGATCGCCGGAACCTCGATGCCCTCCCTGGCGATGTACTGCCAAACGTCGAGCTCGGTCCAGTTCGACAGCGGGAAGACTCGGATGCTCTCGCCGAGATGGATCCGGCCGTTGTAAAGGCTCCACAGCTCGGGACGCTGGTTCTTCGGGTCCCATTGGCCGAACTCGTCGCGGAACGAGTAGACGCGCTCCTTCGCCCGGGCCTTCTCCTCGTCGCGGCGCGCACCGCCGAACAACGCGGTGAAGCGGTACTTCTCGACGGCTTCGAGCAGCACCGGTGTCTGGATCCGGTTTCGGGAGCCGCTCGGCTCCTCACCGACCAGGCCGCGGTCGATCGCATCCTGGACAGATGCGACCACCAGTTGGACACCGAGTTCTCGCACCCGGCGGTCGCGGAACGCCAGCACCTCCGGGAAGTTGTGTCCGGTGTCGACGTGCAGCACCGGGAACGGGATCCGGGCGGGCCAGAACGCCTTCTCGGCGAGCCGCAGCGACGTGATGGAGTCCTTGCCGCCGGAGAACAGCAACACCGGGCGTTCGAACTCGGCGGCGACCTCACGCAGGATGTGGATGGCCTCGGCCTCGAGCACGTCGAGCTGGGTGAGCTGGTAGTCGGTGGTGCTCATCGCACGGTTCCTTGGACGACGTTCTCGCTGATCGCCGCGAGGAGCGCGTCGGCGAACACCGGTCGGCAAACGACCAAGTCTGGCAGGTGCGGCTCTGGTTGGTTGTACCGCAGCGCAGATCCGTCGAGCCGGCTGGTGTGCAGCCCGCAGGCGCGCGCGACAGCCACCGGCGCCGCGGAATCCCATTCGTACTGCCCGCCGGCGTGAACGTAGGCGTCGACCTCGCCGCGCACCACGGCCGCCACCTTGTAGCCGGCGGAGCCCATCGGGACCAACTCGGCTGCCAGGCGCGTGGCCACCCTGGTGGCGACGGCCGGTGCTCGCGAGCGGCTGACGGCGATCCGGACCGGACCCGGCGCCGGGACCGGACGCTGGGGCGGCTCGGCGGTGGACAGCGTCGTGGCCAGGCCTGGAAGAGCCACCGCCCCGGCAGCGAGCTCGCCCTCGCGCCAGAGCGCTACATGCACCGCCCAGTCGGACCGGCCTTCGGCGAACTCCCGGGTGCCGTCGAGCGGATCGATGATCCAGACCCGGTCTGCAGCAAGCCGGCTCTGGTCGTCGGCGGCTTCCTCGCTGAGCACGACATCGCCGGAGCATCCGGCGGCCAGCTCCGCGGCAAGGAGGCGTTGCGAGGCACTATCGCCCGCCCTCTTCCGCTCGGTCAGGTCCGCGTCACTCCACGACGGCTTCTCACGCAGTTGCAACAGCAGCGCGCCGGCCTCGGCGGCGAGGCGGCGCGCCAGTTCCGCATCGGTTCGTTGATCCACTGGCCCTCGGATGTCACGATGGATGGCTGTGGCGTCGGATGTCACACTCTAGGCCGACCGGCCGATCCGGCGGGACCAACGGCCTGGGAGTCGAGGCTGCTCGGTCAGTACGCGCCCGAGCCCCGGACGACGACGCTCACGGTCCGCCACAGCAGGCGCAAGTCCGTCGCAAACGTCCAGTTGTCGATGTACCGGAGGTCGAGCCGGACCGTTTCGTCCCAGGTGAGGGCGGATCGGCCACTGACCTGCCACAGGCCTGTCATCCCTGGCCGGACGTGCAGCCGGCGGTGCTCGAAGGTGCCGTACTCCGCGACCTCGTCCGGCAGCGGTGGGCGCGGGCCCACCAGCGACATGTGACCCAGCACCACGTTGATCAACTGCGGCAACTCGTCCATCGATGTCTTGCGCAGCAGCTGGCCCAGCCGGGTCACCCGTGGATCGTTGCGCATCTTGAACATCAGGCCGTCGTTCTCGTTCGAACCGACGAGGTCACCGCGGAGATCGTCGGCGTTGGCGACCATGGTGCGGAACTTGAACATCGTGAACGGCCGGCCGCCGATCCCGATACGGGTGTGCCGGTAGAAGGCTGGACCGCTGCTGGTTGCCCGAATGGCCACGCCGACGGCGGCCATCGGCACGGCGAGTACGACCAGCATGAACGCTGCTGCGACCCGATCGACGACAGCCTTGGCGACACGGCGGGGACCTTGCCGGGGAACGGAGCGCAGGTGCAGGAGCGTCACGACTCCCGCCCGGTCGAAGGCCACACGATGCGAGGCAATGTCGAGAAATCCCGGTGCGGTGACCAGGTCGATCCCCCGGTCCCGGAGGGCCCAGGACAGTGCCCGCAGCCGGTCACCGGAGAAGACCGACGCACCCACGACGCAGATGGTGTCGGCGTCCAACCGCTGCGCCACCTCGAGCACCGTGTCGACCGCGCGGCCGCCACGCAGCGGTTCCGCATCGGCCTCGGGATCGATTCGGATCTCGGCTCCGACCGGGACGTCCTCGACGAGTGTGCCGCCCTCGGTGCATGCTCCAACCACCACCATCGGGTGGTCGGTGACCCGCGCGAGTTGGTCGACCAGTTCGGAGATCGCCTCGCCCCCACCGACGGCGACGACCCGTCGCACCGCGACGCCGGCTCGTCGGAGCTGACGCAGCCGCAGGGCAACGGCCCGCCGCGTCCCCACCGAGATCGCGAAGACCAGCGGCGCGACGACCACGACGGTCGTCATCGCGACACTTCGCTCCACCACAGCGGAAACAACAGCGAACAACGCGACCAGCATGATCGCCGCCCGCCCGAGGTGCCGCTGACTGTCGCGATCCGTCATACCCGCCCTGGTGTAGCAGCCGAGTGCCGCGAGGAGCACCGGCCACGCCAGCGCAGCTCCGGACGGCCCGAGCAACACCGCCGCCGGGTGTCGGGTGGGGAAGATGACCTGGCTGGCGGTCAACGCCACGACGACGGCGACCGTGTCGCCGGCGATGACCGCTGCGACCAGCCACGGAGGAACGTGAAATCGTGGCCGCGCGCTTTCTCCGACGACATTGCGTGGCCGCGCAAGCCGCGACAGGCCCACCCGGCGTCGTGTGCGCACACCAACCTGGTCGTGACCGACCGCCGTCATCTTCCCCCCAAGGCCCTGCAAATCCCCCCAGCCGTTGAGGGCTCCCCAACCCCCAGCGGATCCGTCAGGAGAGGGACTATACGCATGAGCCGCGACGTTCGCATGTCCTCGGGAAAAACGTGATCCGGGTGTGTCACCGGGCGCGGCAGACAGCTCGGCGCAGGGCCCGACGAGCAGGGTTCGTCTGCCGAGTCGACGGATCCAACCGCTACAGTTACCCTCGACCGAAGCGATCTGGTCTAGGGGGGCCAGTTCCGAACATTACCCTGGCGGGGGGCCATGCGTGTTCTCGTTGCGGGCGATCGCGGCTATCTCGGCGCCGTAGTCGTCCCGTTCCTTCAGCAAGCCGGTCACGACGTCGTCGGACTCGACGCCGGGTGGTATGACGGCTGCGACTTCGGGCTTCCGCCGTCGGGGTACGAGCAGCGCACCGGCGACATCCGCGACGTCGAACCCGATGCGCTCGTCGGCCTGGACGCGATTGTCAACCTTGCGGCGATCTCCAACGACCCGGTCGGTGACCTGAACCCCAAGGCCACCTATTCGGTGAACGCCGACGGTGCGATCCACCTCGGCCGAATGGCGAAGGCCGCCGGTGTATCGCGGTATGTGTTCTCTTCGTCCTGCTCGCTCTATGGAGCTGCCGCTGCCGAGGCAGCCTGCGCCGAGGACGCGCCGTTCAACCCGGTGACACCGTATGGCGAGAGCAAGGTGCTGGCCGAGGCCGGGCTTTCGGACCTGGCTGACGACGAGTTCAGTCCCACCTATCTGAGAAACGCAACGGCGTACGGGTCGTCCTCCCGGTTGCGGGCCGACATCGTGGTCAACAATCTCACCGGCGTCGCGTTCACTCGCGGCGAGGTTCGGCTGCAGAGCGACGGCAGCCCGTGGCGACCCCTGGTGCACGCCGAGGACATCGCCCGCGCATTCCTCGCCGTTCTGGAGGCGCCGCAGGACGCCGTGCACAATCAGGCATTCAACGTCGGCCGCGACGAGAACGTCGTCCAGATACGCGACATAGCCACGCTGGTCGCCGCTGCGCTCGACGCACCGGTCACGTTCGCCGCCGGCGCGGGCCCGGACAAGCGTGACTACCGAGTGGACTTCACCAAGATCAGAAGACTGCTCCCGGCCTTCACACCGCAGTGGACCGTCGCGGACGGGATCGACGAGCTCGCCAGGGACATGCGACGGTTCGGCCTGTCCACCGAAGACTTCGAAGGTCCGCGCTACGTCCGGTTGGCCAAGATCCGGGAGCTCATGGTGGCCGGGTGGCTCGACGACGAGTTGCGCATGCGCGCCGAGTCGGCCGTTTCCGGAGGCAGGCCGTGATCGCGCCGCGCTGCCGCCTGTGCTCGACCGAACTCACGCATACGTTCGTCGACCTCGGCATGTCGCCGCCGTGCGAGAGCTATCTGAGCGCTGAGCAGCTGGACCAAGGCGAGGTGTTCTATCCCCTACACGTCCGGGTGTGTTCGGAATGCCTGCTCGTCCAGTTGCCAGCATATATTCCAGCCGAGGACATCTTCAGTCACTACGCCTACTTCTCCTCGTACAGCGACTCGTGGGTCGCCCACGCCGAGCGCTTCGTCGATTCGGCGATCCGCCGGCTGGGGCTGACGAATGACTCGTTCGTGGTGGAAGTGGCAAGCAACGACGGCTATCTGCTGCAGCACGTCGTCAAACGGGGTATCCGTGGGCTGGGAATCGAACCGGCGAGCAATGTCGCCGAGGTCGCGGCGGACCGGGGAATCCCCACCGAAGTGCTCTTCCTCGGCGAGGAGGTCGGCAGCAAGCTCGCCAGTGAGCATGGCCCCGCCGATCTGGTGGTCGCCAACAACGTCTTCGCGCACGTGCCGGATATCGTGGACTTCGCCAAGGGGTTGCGTGCGCTGGTTGCAGACCACGGATTCGTGAGCATCGAGATCCCGCACCTGCAGCGCCTGATCGACGGCCGGCTGTACGACACGATCTACCACGAGCACTACTCCTACCTGTCGCTGCTGACGACCCAGCGGGTGCTGGCCGCTGCCGGACTCACCGTGGTCGACGTCGAGGAGCTCTCGACGCACGGCGGATCGCTGCGAACGTGGTCCACGCCGACCGAGGCCGCGGGTCGACCGAGCAGCGGCGTTACCGACGTGCTTGCCGCCGAGGCTGCCGCTGGTCTGAATACCCTGGCCGGCCACGCGGGATTCGCCGCCGACGTCACCGGTGCGCGCAACGATCTCGTCGAGTTCCTCCTTCAACGGTCTCGGCAGGGAGCTCGGGTCGCCGGTTACGGTGCACCGGGCAAGGGAAACACGCTGCTCAACCACGCCGGCGTTCGATCCGACCTGCTGGCGTTCACCGTCGACCGCAACCCGTTCAAGCAGGGCAAGTACCTGCCCGGTACGCACATCCCGATCCATCCGGTCGAGCGGCTTGCCGAGGAACGGCCCGACTACGTGCTGATTCTCCCGTGGAACCTCAAGGCGGAGATCTCGGCGCAACTTACCTATGTTCGCGAATGGGGTGGGCAGCTGGTCGTGCCACTGCCCACGCTCGAGGTTTTCTGATCGGATCTGGGGGGCGAGCGTCACCATGAAGGTAGTGCTCTTCTGCGGAGGCTTGGGTCTACGCATGCGATCGAGCGAGGATTCCGCACCGAAGCCGATGATGCCGATCGGACATCGGCCGGTGCTTTGGCACGTCATGCGTTATTACGCCCACTTCGGACACACCGACTTCATACTCTGCCTGGGGTATGGCGCTCGTGCGGTAAAGGACTATTTCCTGAACTATCACGAGACGCACTCCAACGACTTCGTCCTGACCAAGGGCGGCGAACACATCGAACTGCTCGGCAGCGACATCAGCGAGTGGAGCATCACCTTCATCGACACCGGCATCGACACCGCCATCGGTGAGCGGTTGCGGCGGGTGCGACACCACCTCGACGACGACGAGATCTTCCTCGCCAACTACGGCGACGTCCTGACCGACGCTCCTCTCAACGACATGATCGACCAAGTGGCAGGGACCGACGTGGCCGGCAGTCTGCTCGCCGTGCCGCCGCAAGACTCATTCCACGTGGTCGACATCAGCAGCGCGTCACGGATCACCGCGTTTACGCCTGCCGCCGAGATGAACATGTGGATCAACGGCGGCTACTTCGTGCTCAAGCAGGACATCTTCGAGTACCTGCACGAGGGCGAAGACCTGGTCATGAACGCGTGTGCACGCGCCGCCCAGGAAGGTCGCATGCTCGCGATCCAGTACGACGGCTTCTGGGCGGCAATGGACACCCTGAAGGAACGGTCGTGGCTGGAGGACCTCTACCGCACCGGTCAGAGCCCGTGGGCGGTCTGGCATGAGCAGTCGCCAACGGCCGGTCGGCGTATCACTGCAGTCGACGTCGCCGACCTCAACGGAAGCCGTTAGGTGATCACGCTCCAGTTGCCGTCCGGCGCACTGCGGATCGTCTGTCTCGGTGCGCACCCCGACGACGTGGAGATCGGCTGTGGCGGAACCTTGCTCTCCCTGGCGGAGTCGCGGGACGTCCGTGCGGTCGTCGCCATTGCGACCGGCTCCGGCGGCCGGCACGACGAGGCGGTGAAGTCGACGGCGCGCTTTCTCCCTGGTGCGGATGCCGACGTGCGCGTCATGGGCCTACGCGACGGGTTTCTGCCCACGCACTGGGGCGCGGTCAAGGAAGCTTTGGAGCAGGTGTCGAGGTCGATGACCGCCGACGTGGTGTTCGCACCGCGCCCCGACGACGCCCATCAGGACCACCGTCTGATCGCTGAACTCGCACCTACCG
>JBOGDU010000294.1:0-3448 GCA_050743145.1 Jiangellaceae bacterium
GCTGCTGCCGAAGGCCGCCTCGTCGATGCGGTGCGCGCCCTCGCCGCCGGCATCTGCACCGACGACGAGGTCGCCGCCCTGGAGCAGACGACCTTCTTCGAGCGATGGGCCAGCGCCGCCCCGGCGCTGCTCAACGACCTCGGGCAGGACAACGCCTACGAAGGCCCGCGGTCCATCGACCCCGAGTCTCTCGAACAGATCACCGTGCCGGTCCTGGTCCTGCGAGGCCGGCAGACACGGCTCACGTCCCTGTGGGGCGAGTCGGAACAGCACATCGCTCGGCACGTCCCCGACACGCACGTCCGCGAGCTGCCCGACCTCGGCCACTTCGCGCCGGTGCTCGCACCCGAGCTCCTCGCAGAGGAGCTGATCTCCTTCATCGAGTCGGTCCACCAGCCGGCCTGACCGGGCTTCACGCTAGACCGGGTGCACCCCCACCCGGGCCGAGCCCCGAACACCGCCCGAGCCCGGAACCGGCGTCGTGGGTTCACCGGGCGGTCTTGCGGACGCCCTACCGGCGCCAATTGCTCGAGCGCCGGCCAGTGGTTCAGTGCCGACCCCAGGAGGTTCCGCTTCCGGGATTTCAGTGCGGCGTCGGCACTGGCAGTACGATCGCTTGGACCGTCCACGACGATGGGTTTTCCTCTCGCGATCGGTCACCAGCTGTGGCAGAGCAGCCTGCTGTGGGAAGCAGGGCCCGATGTCAAGCTCGATGGTGAACTTCATCGCGTTCATCGTCCGTGGCTTCGGTGTGATGAGCGTGACGCCATGCTGATCTACTCGATGAGCGTGTCGGTGGACGGCTTTATCGCCGACCGGGAGGGCGGGTTCGGGTGGACGGCCCCTGGCGAGGAGCTGTTTCGCTTTCACACTGCGCTGGTGCGCGAGCTCGGCGGGTATCTGTTGGGCCGCCGGCTTTACGAGACGATGCTGGTGTGGGACAGGGATCCGTCGCTGCGCGACAACGAGCTCGGGGCGGCGTTCGCCGATATCTGGTGCGCGATGCCGAAGGTCGTTTTTAGTCGTACGCTCGACAGCGTTCAGGGCAACGCCCGGCTCGCCGTGGCGTCGGTGGCCGAGGAGGTCGCTGCGGCGCTCGAGGCGACCGACCAGGACGTCTCGATCGGCGGCGCCGGCCTGGCCGCGGCGGCGATCGAGCTCGGCCTCGTCGACGAGCTGCGCGTGTTCCGCTATCCGGTCGTCGTCGGTGGCGGCACGCCGTTCCTGCCGCCGGTCACCGAAGACGTTCGGCTCGACTTGATCGAGACCAGGACGTTCGGCTCGCGCGTGATCTACGAGCGCTACGGCCGCGCCCGCGATGAGTCGGACTGACACCGCCGTCGGAGTCATCAGCGCCTCGCCGGACCGGGTATTCGCCGCGCTGACCGACTCCGACGCGCTTGCCGGGTGGCTACCGCCCGACTGGTCGAGGCCACGGGAGGTCACCCCCGTCGACGCCCGATCACGCGTCGACATCAGGGCCGACGATGTGCCCGACGGGATCAACGCTGCAGATCACGCGGCGGGATTGTCATCCTCGCTGGACAATCTCGCCGCTTCCGTTGAACGCTGAGCGCAGACTTCCTCGCACCACGGTGCTCGTCGCTACCGCGACCATCCGTGTCGAAGCGACGCAGGGTCAGATCCACGGTCGCCAACTGCAACAAGCAGGCGACTACATGGGCCCGCATAGGGATCGTCTTGCAGGCACCCAGACCCGAGCGCCGTCGGCTATGAACGGCAACGGCTGCGCAGGTCGCTAACGCGCCCTGAAATCGCCATTGCCAGAAATGGGAGATCACGACGAGCCGTTTCGACCGGGATCTGCGGGCGCTACCCCAGCTGGTCGCGGCGGCGTGTCAGGTAGGCGGTCTCGGCAGAGTTGCCCGCCAGCTCGATGGCTTTGTCGTACGCCGCGCGCGACTCCTGACGGCGGCCCAGCCGGCGCAGCAGGTCGGCGCGGGTCGCATGGTAGGCGTGATAACCGGCCAACTTTTCCTCGAGACCGTCGACGGCTGCCAGTGCGACTTCCGGGCCGTCAAGTTCGGCGGCCGCGATGGCCCGGTTGAGGGCGATGATCGGGGAGGGGTCGAGGCGGACGAGCTGGTCGTAGAGGGCGACGACCTGCGACCAGTCGGTGTCGCGTATGTCGCGCGTGGAGGTGTGCACGGCGCTGATCGCTGCGAGGATCTGGTAGCGCCCCGGGGCCACCCCGGCGGCCAGGCGCTCGCGCACCAGCCGGTGACCCTCGGCGACCAACGCCGCGTCCCAGGCCCCACGGTCCTGCTCGTCGAGGGGGACCAGTTCGCCGCTCGGCGAAACCCGGGCGGTGCGGCGGGCCTCGGTGAGGAGCATCAGCGCCAGCAGCCCGGCCACCTCACCGTCCTCCGGCATGAGGGCACGGATCAGGCCAGTGAGCCGGATCGCCTCGGCGGTCAGATCGGGACGGACCGGATCGGTGTCTGGGCCGGTCGCCAGGTAGCCCTCGTTGAAGACCAGGAACAGGACGGCGAGTACGCCAGAGACGCGTGCCGGGAGATCCTCCGCGGACGGCACCCGATACGGGATACGAGCCGCTTTGATCTTGGCCTTCGCGCGGGTGATCCGCTGCCCCACGGCAGTCTCCTGCACCAGGAAGGCACGGGCGATCTCGGGCACGGTCAGACCACCGACCATGCGCAGCGTCAGCGCCACGCGGGTCTCCATCGCGAGCGCCGGGTGACAACAGGTGAAGATCAGCCGGAGCCGCTCGTCGTCGATGGCGCCGACAGGCTCAGGCGGGTCGTCGTCGTACAACAGCCGAGCCTCCTTCTGCTTGTCCTCGCGCTTGGTCTCGCGCCGAATCCGGTCGATGGCCTTGTGGTTGGCGGCGGTGGTCAGCCAAGCGCCGGGGTTAGGGGGTACGCCGTCGGCCGGCCATCGCGCGACGGCGGCCGCGAACGCCTCAGCCGCCGCATCCTCAGCGATGTCGAGATCACCGAAACGCCTGGTCAGGGCGGCGACCACGCTCACAGGAACGGCCGCACCTCGACCTTCCGGTTGCAGGCCTTCGACCCCTCGGCGGCGAGCTTGAGCGCCACGTCGAGGTCGGCGGCCTCGATAATCCAGAAGCCGGCGAGGTACTCCTTCGACTCCAGGAAGGGCCCGTCGGTGAACATCGCCTCCTCGCCTCGGTTGTCGATGACGGTGGCCGTGCTGGGCGCCGCGAGGCCGCCGGCGAAGACCCAGCGGCCCTCGGCCTGGAGCCCGTCGTTGAAGGCGTCGATGGCCGCCATCTCGTCCGGGGTGGCGAGGCCGGGCGCGTCGAAGATCACGGAAACCAGGTACTGCATCTCGGATCATCTCCTGTGCTTTGCGGGCGCCCCTCGTGGGCGGACCCTCACCCCTGCTACGAACACCTCTGCCCCGATCCGACACCGCCACGCGATTCTTCTCAACGACCTTCGGG
>JBOGDU010000295.1:0-3900 GCA_050743145.1 Jiangellaceae bacterium
GGATCGCGCGCAACTTCTGGACGGTGAACTCGTCGGACAGTGGGTCGACGCCGAGTCGCGCGATGCCGGGCACATCGGCCGGGTCGCGCACCACGTAGACGGCCAGCCGCTTGCGGGTCCCGGCCTCTGTCAGGTCGAAGCCGGCACCGCTGGCCAGATGGAGCCGCAGGGCCAACGGACCCGGTCCCGGCTTGGGCGGCTTCGGCGAGAGCTTGTCGCTCCAGCGTAGCCAGCCCCCCCGCGCCAGATGCGTGACCAGATGCAGGCCGTCGCAGTCGAGGTCGAGGAACTTGCCATGCCGGGTCACGGCTGTGATGACCAGACCGCCGAGGGCCGTGACGGGCGGGTCGTAGGTCTTCAGCACGCTGATCGTGGACACGTCGACGCGGGTCACCACCTGGCCGACCGCCTGGTCGCGGAGAAACGCGGCAAGCGCTTCGACCTCGGGCAGTTCCGGCACCCGTCCAGTCTGTCCCGCGGGTGCGTCACCCGCCAAATGGCCCCATCCGCAGGCGCCGGCCCATGCCCTTCTCCCATGATCATGTCGACTTTGCTGCCTTCACGGGCTGCAAAACCGACATGATCATGGGGATGTGGTCGGCTCCGGGGCGAAGGCGGCGGGCAGGGGCAGCGTGAGGGCAGATCGCAACCTGGCCAGGTACTCGACCCGCGGCACGTCGACTGCGCCCAGCGTCCGCAGGTGCGCGGTCGCCCACTGGACGTCGACCAGCCGTCCGGCCAGGCCGTCCGCGGACACGAGGTCGACCAGTGCGACGAGTGCCACCTTGGAGGCGTCGCGACCCCACGGCGCGCGTGCGTGGAACATCGACTCGCCGGCGAACAGACCGCCGATCGCCACGCCGTACAGTCCACCGGCGAGCCGATGGTCCCGAGTCCAGGCCTCGACGGAGTGTGCCCAGCCGAGCCGGTGCAGCTCGACGTAGGCGTCCGCGACTGCGGGCGTGATCCAGGCTCCCGGACGCCCGGGGTCGGCGCAGGCCTCGACGACACCGGCGAACGCGGTGTCCACCCGGATGTCGAACCGGCGGCGGGCCCGGCGCAGCGAGTGCGAAACATGAACCTCCGTCAGGGGGAGCACGCCGCGTGGATCTGGCGACCACCACGCCAACTCCGGCTCACCCCGGCGTGGAACGGACACGGGCATCGGGAAGAGACCGGAACGGTAGGCAGCCAGCAGCGTCCCCGGTTCGAGGTCCGCGCCGAAGCCCACCAGGCCGTCGCCGTCGGCCCGCCCGGCCGGCGGTAGCGCCCAGCGCGTCGGAATGGGCTCGACCGGCGGCACGATCCCAGGCTAGGTCGTCGTAGGGTCAGGGCATGACCTTCCGGCGCACGGTGACGAACATGGCGGGCACCGCTGCGGCGCGCCGGGCTGCTCCCGCGATCGCATCCCGTGGTGTGCGGCAGTTCCTGTCCAAGGCGGTCGACGGGTTCCCGGGCTTCCCCGGAGCGCGCGAGATCGCGCGAAAGCACCTCACCCGCACCCACGACGTCGACGCCGCCGTCAAGGCGGTCATCGACCAGCACGTCCGGCTGGCCGGCGCCCAAGGCTTCGTCACGAACCTCGGCGGTGTCGTCACGCTGGCAATCGCGATCCCGACGAACCTCGTCGGTCTGGCCATCCTGCAGGTCCGGATGGTCGCCGCGATCGCCCACCTGCGCGGGTACGAGATCTCCGCGCCGCAGGTCCGCGCCGCTGCTTTGATGACTCTTCTCGGCGAGGACGGCGTGCGTGATGCCATCAAGGACAAGGACCTCGACAGTCACCCTCACGACTTCGCAGTCGGAGCCGGCGACATCGACGTCACCACGCTCGACAAGATCACTGCGCAGGTCACGCAGGCCCTCGTCACGCGGATCGGGGGCAAGAACGCGACGTTGACCATCACCAGGCGGGTGCCGATCATCGGTGGTGCGATCAGCGCCGGCGTCGATGCCCTGGCCACCCACAGCGTTGGTCGCTACGCCGACCGGGAGTTCCCCCCGCACGTCATGATCGAGCGCGCCTGATCCGAGCCCGCGACAATGGAGGCGTCGGGCTGGCAGTTCTGGATCGACCGCGGCGGCACGTTCACCGACGTCGTCGCGCGACGCCCCGACGGCAGCCTGGTCACGCACAAGTTGCTCTCCGACAACCCGCGGCGATACACCGACGCCGCGGTGGCCGGCATCCGGGCCATCCTCGCGATTCCCGACGGGGCGGCAATGCCGGCCGAGGCCCTCGACTCCGTCCGGATGGGCACCACCGTTGCGACCAACGCGCTGCTGGAGCGGCGTGGCGAGCGCACCGCGCTGGTCGTGACCCGAGGGTTCGAGGATGCCCTGCGCATCGCCTTCCAGAACCGCCCGCGCATCTTCGACCGCCACATCGTCCTACCGGAACTGCTGCACGAGCGATCCATCGAGGTCGACGAGCGGGTCACCGCCGACGGCACCGTGCTCCGTCCGCCCGACCTCGACGGACTCGAGGCCGCTCTCCGCGAGGCATACGACGACGGCATCCGATCGGTCGCGGCTCTCTGTCTGCACAGCCACCTGCATCCCGCCCACGAACGGGCGATCGCCGACGTCGCGACCCGGCTCGGCTTTCCGCAAGTCAGCCGGTCCAGCGATGTGAGCCCACTGATGAGGCTCGTCCCGCGAGGCGACACCACCGTCGTCGACGCCTACCTGTCGCCGATACTGCGCCGATACGTCGGCCGGGTCGCCGCCGAACTGCACGGCGTGCGGCTGATGTTCATGCAGTCCAACGGCGGGCTGGCCGAGTCCGGCCACTTCCGTGGCAAGGACGCCATCCTGTCCGGACCCGCGGGAGGCATCGTCGGAATGGCGCGGATGTCGGCGATCGCCGGTTTCGACAAGGTGATCGGCTTCGACATGGGCGGGACGTCGACCGACGTCTCGCACTACGCGGGTGAGTACGAGCGGGTCTTCGATACCGAGGTGGCGGGGATCCGGCTCAGGGCGCCGATGCTCGCGATCCACACGGTCGCGGCCGGCGGCGGATCGGTCCTGCACTTCGACGGCAGCCGCTACCGGGTCGGCCCGGATTCGGCCGGAGCCGATCCGGGGCCGGCCTGCTACCGGCGCGGGGGACCGCTCACCGTCACCGATGCGAACGTCATGCTCGGCCGGATCCAGTCCGGGCACTTCCCGCACGTGTTCGGCCCGGGCGGGAACCAGCCCCTCGACACGAGGGTCGTGGCCGACCGGTTCACCGAACTGGCCGATGCAATCACCGAGTCCACCGGCGACGACCGCAGCCCCGAGCAGGTCGCCGAGGGCTTCCTGCAGATCGCGGTCGCCAACATGGCCAACGCGGTGAAGCGGATCTCGGTCGGACAGGGCCACGACGTCACCGGTTACGTCCTCACGACCTTCGGCGGCGCCGGCGGCCAGCACGCCTGTGCTGTCGCCGACTCGCTGGGGATCCGCACCGTGCTCGTACCACCCCTGGCCGGCGTACTGTCCGCGCTGGGCATCGGCCTCGCCGACACGACGGCTATGCGCGAGCAGTCGGTCGAACGTCCTCTCGGCGCCGACGTGACCCACGCTCTCGACGAGCTCGCCGGCTCCCTCGCCAGCGCTGCCCGGACCGACCTCGTCGATCAAGGCCTGCAGCCCGACCGGATCCGGATCACCACCAGGGCGCATCTGCGCTACGACGGCACCGACACGGCGCTCGCCGTCATGCTGGCCGGCCCCGACGCGATGCTCACGGAGTTCGAGGCCGCGTACCGGCGCACCTACTCCTTCCTCATGGACCGCCCCCTGATCGTGGAGGCGCTGTCCGTCGAGGCGGTCGGGCTCACCGACCAGCTGGGGTTGGGGGTGGGGCAGGGGGTTGCGCTGGGGGGTGCGCTGGGGGGTGAGCCAGTCCGC
>JBOGDU010000296.1:0-3979 GCA_050743145.1 Jiangellaceae bacterium
CCCCGACGACCGGGGAGCGCGCGCCGGTCCAGTGGAGCCACGCACCTTCAGGGTTGGCGGAAGCAGCACCGCCCGCGCAGGCCGGTGTGGCTCGCGGAACGCGTCGAGCAACAAGCGGGCTGCTTCCGCGCCGACCTGGTAGTGCTCGACGCGCACCGTCGTGAGGGGCGGACGCACCTTTTCCATGAGCGGCATGTCGTTGAAGCCGACGACGCTGATGTCGTCAGGGCACGAAAACCGGCGGGCGAGGAGGGCGTCATAGCAGCCCAGGGCGAGGCGGTCGTGCGCGGCCACCACCGCTGTGACCGCCACGCCACGGTCGAGCAATGCCCCGAACGCGTGAGCACCCGCCTCCTCCGTCCATGCGGAGCACGTCACCACGAGATCAGGGTCTTCCGGTAGGCCATGTTCCCGCACTGCTTGTAGATAGCCACGTTGCCGGAGCAACCCGGTGGAGAGGTCTCGGGGACCGGCCAGGTGAGCGATGCGGGTGTGCCCGAGGTCCACCAGGTGGCGCACCGCCATGGCACTGCCGGCCGCGTTGTCGGCGGTAACCGAGGGAATGTGTCCCGTGCCGAGGAGACGGTTCGCGAGGACCATCGGTACACCCTCCTCGTGCATGGCCTCGAGCAAGGGGTGGTCGAGTCGGGCCGTCGCGACGACGAGCCCTTCGACCTGGCGTGATCGCAGCGAATGGATCTGCGTCTGTTCACGAGCCGGGTCGTCGTCGGTGTTGACCACCCAGGCGTTGTAGCCCGCTGGGGAGAGGACGTCCTCGGCACCGCGCACCATCGGTGGCACCAGGGGGTTCGTCAGGTCCGGAATGACCAGGCCGACGGAATCAGAGCGCGCGGTCTTCAGACTTCTGGCAATGGGGTTGGGCCGGTAGCCCAGGGACCGGGCGGCCCGCACGACGCGCTCGGCCGTGCTGGTGCTCACAAGTGAGCGGGTCGCCGGGTTCAGCGCGCGCGACGCCGTGGCGACGTGCACCGATGCGGCCGCGGCCACGTCGCGAAGCGTTGGCAGTCGCACGGGAGACCTCAGTGTCGGCAGGCGTCGTTCGCACCGTGAACGCGCGAGCCAAACACTTGACACCAATCCACGGTGCTCGATACTAACGTCGGGCAAACGATTGCACTACGAGGGGGACGTGGCGTGGTCTGAGACTCCGTGACGCGAGACAGGAGGCACGGGACTCAATGCACGAGGCATCACGGCAGGGCCGAGAGCTCGTAGTGCAGGCCCGGAACGTCGCGGTCGAGTACGAACGCACCAGGGAGAAGAGCACCCTGGTTGCTCTCGAGGGCTTCACCCTGGACGTCGCCGACGGCGAGTTCCTCGTGATCGTAGGCCCCAGCGGGTGCGGCAAGAGCACATTTCTCAATGTCGTCGCCGGTCTCACCGAGCCGGCCGAAGGGGAGATCACCGTCTTCGGCAAGCCTGTGACGGGTCCGGGCCCCGAACGTGCGGTCGTCTTCCAGGACTACGCGCTGATGCCGTGGCGGACCGTCGAGTCGAACGTGCGCTTCGGGTTGGAGATGCAGCATCGAGTCGACGGCTCGACACGTGCCAAGGTGGCGCACTACATCGAGATGGTCGGTCTGACCGGCTTCGAGAAGGCCTACCCTCGCGAGCTCTCCGGTGGCATGCGGCAGCGCGTCGGCCTGGCCCGCGCCCTGGCGACCGAGCCACGGCTGTTGTTGATGGACGAGCCGTTCGCCGCTGTTGACGCGATGACCCGTGAGCTCATGCAGGAGGAACTCACCAAGATCGTCGGGAGAACGGGCCAGCCGATCATCTTCATCACGCACAGCGTGGACGAAGCGGTGACGCTGGCCGACCGCATCGCGGTCGTCACCAACCGGCCCGGTCGGATCAAGGAGATCATCCCGGTCGATCTCCCTCGGCCGCGCAGCCGGACCAGCCGGCAGATACCCGAGTTCCAAGCCCTGCGCGACCGCGTGTGGGCCTTGCTCTCATCTGAGCGTCCGGCCCGGGCGGAGGCCGAGACGGTGCCGGCAGTGGGGGAGGGCTAGTGGCTCTCAGTCCTGCCCTCGGTCATGAGGCGGCGCGGCGCCGGCCTGACTGGGGGCGGATGCTGCGCAGCAGGGCCCCAGGAGTGCTGAGCTTCATCGCCTTCATCGCCTTGTGGCAGTTGCTCATCGTGGTGTTCGATCCAAACCCGATCCTCTTCCCCGGACCGGGCGAGGTGTGGACGGAGTTCGTCAACGCATGGGAGGCCGGCGAGCTCGTGCCAGCCTTGGCCGACAGCATGCGAGCGATGGGGATCGGGCTCCTGATCGCGCTCGTGGTGGGCATCCCGGCAGGGCTCGCAATCGGCATGTCGCCCACGGCAGACCTGATCACATCGCCCTACCTCTGGGGCTTCTTCGCGATGCCACGCATCGCCCTCGCGCCGCTGATGATCCTCTGGTTCGGCTTCGGAACCACGACGAAGATCTGGCTCGTCGTACTCTCCGCCGTCGTGCCGATCATGCTCAGCTGTAAGGACGGTGTGCAGACCGTCGACGAGTCGCTCGTGCGTGCCGCGCGCAGCTTCGGTGCCGGGCGGCTGGACATGTTTGCAAAGGTCATCGCGCCCAACACCCTGCCGTTCATCGCCAGCGGCGTCCGGAACGGCATCTCCCGCGGCTTCGTGGGCCTGTTGGTCATCGAGCTGACCGTCGGGTCCGGCGGCATCGGTTCCGAGGTCATGCAGTCGATGCGGAACTTCAACACCGGCCGGATGTTCGCATTCGCCGGGCTGCTCGTCGTCATCGCGCTCGTTCTGGTCAGCCTGTCGCGACGCGTCGAGAACTACGCGAGCCGCTGGCGCGAGGACGTGGTCGTGTGAGCACCAGCACGGCAGGCCGCGTGGCCACGCCTACGACCCAAAGCGCGAGGACACAGCGCAGACGCGGCCGGCGTGTGTACAGCCGCAAGCAGCGCTGGATCATCGGCATCATCAACATCACGGCGTTCTTCGTGCTCTGGCAGGTGGCCGCCACGACCACCGACATCCCTCAGCTGTTCCTCCCGTCGGTGACCGACGTGTTCCGCGAGCTCGGGGAGATGCACGACGAGGGCATTCTGTGGAACAACCTCGCGATCAGCGCCTGGATCTACATCGTGGGCATGGCGATCTCGATCGCCATAGCGGTGCCTCTCGGCCTGTTCATCGGCGGCGTGCGGGCGGTCGACCGCGTCGTCGCGCCCTACGTCTGGGCGATATACACGACGCCGCGGCTCATTCTGATGCCTCTGGTCCTGCTCTGGGTCGGCATCAACGACACGGCCCGCGTCGTCATCATCGTGCTCTCGGCCGTCCCCGCGACGATGGTCGTGGTGATGGAGGGTGTCAAGACCGTCGACAACTCGCTGCTACGAGTAGCGCGGTCGTTCGGTGCGGGACGGGTCAACCTGTTCCGGTTCGTGGTACTGCCGTCGACCGTTCCGTTCGTCGCGACCGGTATCAGGATGGGTGTGTCCCGGGGGCTCATCGGCCTGTTCATCGGCGAGCTGTTCACAGCGGCCACCGGAATCGGCTACATCATCACGCTGGCCAGCAAGACCTTCAACAGCGCGCGGACGTACGGGATGTTGCTCATCTTCATTCTGTTCTGCGTCGCGATGGTGGGCCTGAGCCAGCTGCTCGAGCGCAAGGCCTCGGCCTGGAGGGCGTAGAACACGTGACCGGGCGAGGCATCACGAGCACGAAGCACAGCGAGGTCCAGCGGCTCTCCTTACGAAAGGGCACGGTATGAACAAGGTCCGAGTGCCGGCAGTGCTCCTGTCGGCCGCGCTACTCGTCGCCGCGTGTGGAGACGACGGAGAAAGCACCGACACCGCCGGCGACGGCGGTCTCAGCCTCACCCAGGTCCGGCTCGCCATCGACAACGACGACTACATGAACCAGCTCGCCTGGATGATCGCCGACGACATGTTCTGGCCGGACCTCGGCTTCACCGAGGAGGCGGAG
>JBOGDU010000297.1:0-8484 GCA_050743145.1 Jiangellaceae bacterium
GTCCGGTGCCTGGTGAACCGTCCACCAGGGTGGTGAACGTGATCAACGAACAAGGGGGTGTAGTGGGGCGGGGAGATCGACGCCCACGGTCTGGACCAGCCAGCCGAAGCCGCCCAGGCCGGCCGAGTCGAGTAGCTCGGCTGCGTGCGATGACTCGGCGAGGGCCGCGACGTAGGCCGGCGGGTTCGCTGTCGCGAGCGCGCGGTCCGGCAGTGACGGATCGACGCCGAGGGCCTGTAACGCCTCCCGCTGGGTCGTCAGCAGCGTCGCCGTCGCGCCTGCAGCAACACCGGATGCCGCGCACGCGTCGAGCGCGACATGCGCGGTGATGTCGCACGACCCGTCTGGGATCGGCCTGACCATCCGGCCGCCGCGATAGCCCGCGAGCGTGCCGTACGGCGGGCGCGAGTCTCGGGAGTGGGAGTAGTCGACGGCGACCAGCACACCGCGGCGGACCCGGCGGACGACGGAAGCCCAGGCTTCGTCGCGTGGCCGGCCGATCTCGGCCCGCGTTCCAGGCTCCTCATCGTCGACCGGCCACCACCGGGAGAGCCAGTCACCGTCCGGAGGGCCCGGAGCCGGCCCCAGCCGCTCGTTCCCGGTGGCGGGATCGACCTCGACGAGCCGCGCGAGTCCGTCGTCGTCGACCTGGACGACGTCTACCGGCACGTCGTCGAGCCATTCGTTCGCCACGACGAGGACGTCGACGAGACCGTCGGGAGGCTCCGAAGTCCAGACGACCCGCTCCGGGAGGCCGACCGGAGCAGCGGCGACCTCCACACCCACCAGGTCGAGTGAACGATCACCGGCGGCGAGGGCGGCGAGGAGCTCGCCCCGTCCGGCGCCGACGTCGACCAGAGTCCCGCTCCCGGTCTCGGACGCGATGCGCCCAACGGCTGCGGCGAACAGGTCCGAGGCGTGCACCGACGTGCGGAAGTGGTCGGCGGGCTGCTCGCGGCGGAAGAAGCCACCATGACCGTACAGCGCCTCTTGCGCCGCCTCCCGCCACGTCGGCCACGCCATGCCACGGACCCTAGGCCGCGCCGCTTCCCACCTCGAGTCCCACGGCGCGACACGTGCCGCCGCCATACTCGCCAAGCTGTTCTGGCGCGCTTGTTAGCCTGATCGCTCCACGTCGGGCGTCACGGGCGCCCGGATCGGAAGAGGCTGACGATGAGCGATCGCGACGACGACGCCGTCCCCGGCGTGGCGTCGGCCCCAGGCCCGGAACGTCCCGCCCGGCTCGGTATCGGCATCGTCGGAACCGGGCGAGTGGGGGCCGTGCTCGGGGCGGCGCTCGTACGCGCCGGACATCAGGTCGCGGCCGGGTACGGAATCTCGGTGGCGAGCAGGCAACGTGCTCACGCGCTGTTGCCGGGTGTTCCGCTCGTCACGCCGGCCGAGGTCTTCGAACAGGCCGATCTCGTGCTTCTCGCGGTCCCCGACGACTCGTTGCCGGGACTGATCGAGGGCCTTGCCGCGACCGGAGCTGTCCGTGCCGGACAGCTCGTCGCACACACCAGCGGTCACTACGGAACAGCCGTCCTGGAGCCTGCGACACGCGCCGGCGCCCTGCCCCTTGCCCTGCACCCGGCGATGACGTTCACGGGCACGGCGCTCGACCTCGAGCGGCTGGCCGGCGCAACGTTCGGCGTCACTGCCCCCGAGCCCCTGTGGCCGGTGGCCGAGGCGCTCGTCGTTGAGATGGGCGCGGAGCCGATCCGCATCGCCGAGGAAGACCGGACGATCTATCACGCCGCTCTCGCACACGGCTCCAACCATCTGGTCACGCTGGTCGCCGATGCGATGGACCTGCTACGCGCGGCAGGCGTGGCCGAGCCGGACCGGATGCTGTCGCCTCTGCTCTCTGCCGCGCTCGACAATGCGCTCCGCCAGGGCGACGCCGCACTGACCGGCCCGGTGGCCCGGGGCGACGCAGGCACCGTCGCGGACCATGTGGTGGAGATCGACCGGGTCGCTCCAGAGGTGGTTGCGGCATACGTCGCGCTGGCCCGAAGGACGGCGACCCGCGCGCTGGCTGCCGGCCGGCTGCGCGCAGCGGACGCCGAACCGTTGCTGGACGTGCTTGCCGACCGGTCAGACGACGCGCGTCACTGACCGGTTGTGACCGTCCTGCAGAGACGGACGAGTTCGGCGAGTCCCGTCCGCAGCGAGCGGTATGTCCAGCCGAGATCGCGTTCGGCCTTGGCCGCGGTGCCCAGGTATGTGGCCAGTGAGGTGCGCAGCGTCTCGCTGGCGTATCCGGCCGGCAGCGGCACGACGCGCTCGATCACCGCCGCCAGGCCGGCGCTCGCCCGCACCGCCCCTGCGGGAATGACGACGGGTCCGCGGGTCCCTGCGATCTCGGCGGTGAGCATCAACGCCTCGGCCAGGCTCGCCCGCTCCCCGGCCAGCATGTACGACTCGCCCGGCACGCCACGCTCCATCGCCAGCAGGTGACCCTGCGCGATGTCGACGACGTGTGCCCAGCACACTCTTCCGGCGGCGGGCACCATCGGCCGCCTCCCCTCGATGACCTGGCGTAGCAGCGCACCGCTCTGGCTGGTGTCATCAGGTCCGTAGACGACGCCGGGCATCACAGTGACGACCGGCGCTCCCCCGGCGGCCATCTGCGCGGCCGCGTCGTGAGCGTGTGCCTTGGTCTCGTCGTAGGCAGAGATGTGCCGGCCCCGGAAGGCGTAGGCCTCGTCGACGACGGCACCTCCGGTGTCGGAGTTCACCGCGAGCGTGCTGGTGTAGACCGTCCGCGGCACCGGTGCCCGGGTGGCTGCAGAGAGCACGTTGCGGGTGCCATCGACGTTGATCCGCCAGCCCTGCTGCGGCGTGCGGCTGCCGAGTCGGTACCACCCGGCGACGTGGAACAGCCCATCCACACCGGCGCACAGCACGTCCAGGCCGGCAGTGTCGTCGAGATCACCATGAGAAAGCGACACACCGCGGTCCGCGAGCGGCGAGGCCTTCGCCGGGTCGCGGACGAGCGCGACGACCTCGTGCCCGGCGTCACGAAGCAGCCGCGCGAGGGCACCACCCACGAAACCGGTGGCGCCGGTGAGCGCGTAGCGCATACGGGTGATTCAAGCAGCGCCGGTCGGCGAAGCGTAGCCTGGCGCGGACCGTCCGGTACCCGCGACGGACTGGAACGGAAGGCGCGACGATTCCCAGCGACGACGGACCTGTCCTCGCCTCGACCCGGGTGGCGCTGGCCGACGCCCAGACTGCGGCAGAGGCGGAGACGGCCGTGGTCATGACGATGGGCGCGCTGCACGAGGGACATGTCGCCCTGATACGAGAGGCGCGCAGCCGGGTCGGCGCGGAGGGCGCCGTCACTGTGACGATCTTCGTGAATCCGCTGCAGTTCGGCGCGGGCGAGGACCTCGACCGATACCCGCGCACCCTCGAGGACGACCTCGACCTCTGCCGCGCCGAGGGCGTCGACCTCGTCTTCATGCCCCACCGTCACGAGATGTACCGCGATGGCAAGCCAGAGGTCACGATCGATCCCGGGCCGCTGGGCGCCGAGCTCGAGGGCGCCGCCCGTCCACACCACTTCGCCGGCGTGCTGACGGTGGTGGCGAAGCTGCTCAACCTCACCGTCCCCACCTACGCGATGTTCGGCGAGAAGGACTACCAGCAGCTCGTGCTCGTCCGCCGGATGGTCGACGATCTGGAGATGCCGTACGAGATCGTCGGCGTCCCGACGGCGCGCGAACCCGACGGCCTCGCCGTGTCCAGCCGCAACCGCTACCTCGACGCCGGGCAGCGGTCGGTGGCGCCGGCCCTGTCGCGTGCTCTCGGCGCCGGCTCGGACGCCGCCGAGAAGGGAGCCGCGGCCGTCCTACAGAGCGCGACGGCTGAGCTGGAAGGCGCGGCCGGCGTAGAGCTCGAATACCTCGAGCTTCGCAGCCGTGAGCTGGGCCCGGTGCCAGCCGTCGGGGAAGCCAGGCTGCTCGTCGCCGCCCGGGTCGGGCAAACCCGCCTGATCGACAACATTGCCGTCGAGCTGCGATGACCACGCTGCCGCGGCGACTCGCCGCGCCCGAACCGGGCTGGACGGTCCAGGCCGACGTCGTCGTCGTCGGCAGCGGCATCGCAGGGTTGACGACGGCTCTCGAAGCCCGCAAGGCCGGACGGGTCCTGCTCGTCACCAAGACCCTGCTCGACGAGGGATCCACGGTCTGGGCCCAGGGTGGCATCGCCGCGGCACTCGACCCGGAGGACAGCCCGGAGCAGCATCTGGCGGACACGCTGGTCGCGGGCGTCGGCCTGTGTGACGAGACGGCGGTGCGCGCACTCGTGACCGAAGGCCCCCAGCGGGTCCGCGAGCTCGTTGCCCTCGGGGCGAACTTCGAGCGTACGGCCGACGGCGAGATCGCGCTCGCCCGTGAGGGAGGGCACCACCGGGACCGCATCGCGCACGCCGGAGGCGACGCGACGGGGCGCGAGATCTCCCGGGCGCTGATCGAGGCGCTGAACGCCGTGCGGGAGGACCCCGGCATCGACGTCGTTCAGCACGCTCTCGTCATCGACGTGCTCACCGACGCCGACGGGCGGGCCGCCGGTGTCAGCCTGCACGTCATCGGTGAGGGGCAGCGTGACGGGGTCGGCGCGGCACTGGGCCGTGCGGTCGTGCTCGCGACAGGGGGCTTCGGGCAGGTGTACGCGTCGACGACGAACCCGCCTGTGTCGACCGGCGACGGCGTCGCGGCAGCTCTGCGAGCCGGTGCCGAGATCGCCGATCTCGAGTTCGTCCAGTTCCACCCGACGGTCATGTGGCTGGGCCGATCGGCCAAGGGGCAGCAGCCGCTGATCTCCGAAGCGGTGCGCGGCGAAGGAGCTGTGCTGCGCGACGTCGAAGGCCGACGGTTCATGGTGGGACGTCACCCGCTGGCGGATCTGGCCCCGCGCGACGTCGTAGCGAAGGGCGTGGTCTCTGCGATGGCCGAGACCGGCGCGGAGCACGTCTGGCTGGACGCCCGCCACCTGGGGGCGGTCTTCCTCGAGCAGCGCTTCCCGACGATCGTCGCCCGTTGCCGCGAGTACGGCTTCGACCCGGCAACGCAGCTGGTTCCCGTCGCACCCGCACAGCACTACGCCAGCGGCGGCATCCGGACCGATCTCCGCGGGCGGTCGTCGCTGCCCGGTCTCCACGCGTGCGGTGAGGTCTCGTGCACGGGAGTCCACGGGGCGAACCGGCTGGCCTCGAACTCGCTGCTCGAGGGGCTGGTCTTCGGTCATCGCATCGCCGCCGATCTCGCCGACGGCCTGCCACCGCAGACCGAACCGGTCCGGCGGCCGGGCGCGCCGCACCTGCTCCCGCCCGACGCTCGGCTGTTCGTCCAGGCTGCGATGACCGCCGGCGCCGGCGTGGTCCGCACCGCGGCGTCGCTGGCGACGGCGGCAACCTGCCTCGACCGGCTGGTCGAGGAGCGCGTCACCGAAGCACCCACGACCGAGGCATGGGAGACCGCCAACCTGCACGCCGTCGCGACTACCCTGGTCGGTCACGCGACACTCCGCGAGGAGACGCGCGGCGGGCATTGGCGCGAGGACCATCCCGACCGCGACGACGTGCACTGGCGCGGCCACCTGGTCAGCGCCATCGATGCCGACGGTGCCCTGCAGACCCGATTCGAGGAGCTCCCGTGAGCCTGCCCGACCACCTGACCTCCGCCCTCCGGGAGGTGAGTCTCGATCCCCGATACGTCGAGGACCTGGCCCGGGCCGCGCTGGAAGAGGATCTCGCCGGCGGTGTCGACATCACGACTCAGGCCACTGTTCCACCGGACCACCAGTCGACCGGCGACCTGGTGACCCGGGCCGAGGGTGTGGTCGCAGGTCTGGCGGTGGCCGAGGCCGTCTTCGTCTGCGCCGCAGGCTCCGAGCTCGAGGTCTCCCGGCCGGTCGTCGACGGGGCCGAGGTAGATGGCGGCACCGTCCTGATGACGCTGACCGGGCCGACCTGGGCGTTGCTGCTCGCCGAGCGCACGGCACTGAACCTGCTCTGCCGCCTGTCGGGAATCGCGACGATGACCCGCCGGTGGGCCGACGCGCTGGACGGCACCGGTGCCGTTCCCCGCGACACCCGCAAGACGACGCCGCTGCTGCGGGAACTGGAGAAGTACGCCGTCCGGTGCGGCGGCGGCGAGAACCACCGGATGTCCCTGGCCGACGCCGCGCTGATCAAGGACAACCACATCGTCGCGGCGGGGGGCATCACGGCCGCGTTCAAGGCTGTGAGCGAGGCGTTCCCCGACGTGCCCGTCGAGATCGAGGTCGACAGCGTCGACGGCGCCGTGGAGGCGGCCGAAGCGGGAGCCGACCTGATCCTGCTCGACAACTTCACGCCGGCCGAGGTCGCGCAGGCGGTCGAGGCCGTGGCCGGACGGGCCAGGCTGGAGGTCAGCGGAGGACTGACCTACCACTCCGCGCGGTCGTTCGGCGAGATCGGCGTGGACTACCTGGCCGTCGGCGAGCTGACCCATTCCGCGCCGATCCTCGACGTCGCCTTCGACCTGCGGCCGGCAGGCTGACCGTGCTGCTCGCGATCGACGTCGGCAACACGCAGACAGTGCTCGGCTTGCTGGCGGGCGAGGACGTCCTCGAGCACTGGCGGGTGGCCACCGACGCCCGGCGCACGGCGGACGAGTTCATGGCCATGCTGCGTGGGCTGCTCGCGGACGGCAACGACGACCGGATCACCGGCATCGCCATCTGCTCCACCGTGCCGGCCGTCCTGCACGAGATGCGCGAGATGGTCGCTCGCTACTTCATCTCGGTTCGCTCGGTGCTCGTCGAACCCGGCATACGCACTGGCGTTCCGGTCCTGATGGACAACCCTCGCGAGGTCGGCACCGACCGGATCGTGAACTCCCTGGCCGCGAAGCATCTCTACGGCGGGCCCTGCATCGTCGTCGACTTCGGCACTGCGACGACCTTTGACGTGGTATCGGAAGCGGGTGAGTACGTCGGCGGCGCGATAGCTCCGGGTATCGGGGTGTCTCTCGACGCCCTCGGCGACGCGGGCGCGCAGTTGCGCCGGGTCGAGCTGCTGCGGCCCCGCTCGGTGATCGCCAAGAACACCGTGGAGGCGCTGCAGTCGGGCGCTCTGTTCGGATTCACCGGTCAGGTCGACGGCATCGTGACGCGGATGGCCGCCGAGCTGGGCCGTCCCCTGTCGGAGATCACGGTGATCGCCACCGGTGGCCTCGCCCCATGGGTGCTGGAGGAGTCGACGACGATCGACTACCACGAGCCATGGCTCACGCTCGTCGGGCTGAGCCTCGTGTACGACCGCAACGCCCCCGATGCCTGACAACGATCAGGTGGCCGCCCCAGGCATCTCCGTGGACGGATCGGAATCTCGCGGAGACGCCTCGGGCGTGACGTGGACGAGTCCAGTCGACCATGGTGAGCGTCATCGGGAAGGGGGATCGGCGACGGACGGCGCCAAGTGCCGGAGCTTGTCGGGGTTCAGGACGTTGTGCATCGCCTGGACGTGGCCGTCGACGATATACAGCGCCAGGACACTGACCAGGCGTCCATCGCCGCCGACGAGCCGTGCTCCCGGCTGGCCGTTGACCTCGACCGGTTCGATCCGGGCGCCCTGTGCCGCCCCCTGGCGCAACAGTGCTCCCAGCAAGCGCGTCACCTGGACGCGACCCTCCACCGGCCGTCGGACCGCCGGCGCCTTTCCGCCGCCGTCGCCGTAGAAGACGACGTCCGCGGCCAGCAGCTGCTCGAGGCCGGCCAGGTCGCCCTGCTCGCAGGCGGCGAAGAAGCGACGTGCGAGCTCGTCGCGCTGGGCGCGTGAGACCTCGAAGCGCGGACGGCGCTCGTCGACGCGAGCGCGCGCCCGGGTGAAGATCTGCCGGCAGTTCGGCTCCGACTTCTCGACGACGACGGCGATCTGGTCGTAGCTATACCCGAACACCTCACGGAGCAGGAACACCGCACGCTCGACCGGCGACAGGCTCTCCAGCAGCACGAGGAAAGCCATCGACACCGAGTCGGCCGTTTCGGTGCGGGCGGCCGGGTCGGCATCCGCCGGAGTGGTCAGCAGGGGCTCCGGCAGCCAGGCGCCGACATAGGCCTCGCGCCGTGCCCGGGCCGAGCGGAGTTGGTCGATGGCGAGCCTGGTGGTGACCGTCGTCGCATATGCCTCAGGCGAGCGAACCACCGTCTCGTCGGTCTGCATGCGTAGCCAGGCGTTCTGTACGACGTCCTCCGCCTCGCTGACCTGCCCGAGCATGCGGTACGCGATCGAGAACATCAGCGGCCGCAGTTCGTCGTGGCGGGCGGCGAGGTCGGTCACCCTTCCGATCCAACCACGGCTGTCACAGATGGCCGGGCCGTCTCGTCGGACGGGATGACGAGAGGAGAACGTCATGCGCATCTTTCTTGCAGGTGCTACCGGCGCCGTCGGCGCCCGCCTGGTTCCCGTGCTGGTCCGGGCCGGTCACACGG
>JBOGDU010000298.1:0-9753 GCA_050743145.1 Jiangellaceae bacterium
TCAACGTGCTCGACACCAACGGTGGCCGCTACGACTTCGACGCCGGTGTCGTGGAGGTCGCGACCAGCCTCGACGGGCGTGTCGTGTCGTCCCGGCCCACTGCGGTCGACGGGCACGCCGCGGTCGACGTCGAGGTCTCCTATGGCAGTGGGCAGGTCGTTCTCTTCCAACTGGTCGACGCCGACGAGCACGTCCTGCAACCGCTGGTCGCCGGTCCGGCCGATCGACGCGATCTCGTCGAAGAGACCTACGAGCACCTGACCGACTCCCTCGACATCGCCAGGTCATGACCGCCCTGCAGTCCGAGGCGCCGGCCGGGCCGGGCGACCTCCATGTCTACGCGGTACCGATGCGCACCCGGTTCCGCGGCATCGACGTCCGGGAAGGTGTCCTGGTCCGCGGGGCTGTCGGCTGGGGCGAGTTCTCGCCGTTCCGTGAGTACGACGACGCTGAGGCCGCTGTGTGGTGGAGCGCCGCTCGCGAGGCGGCGGACCAGGGTTGGCCCTCTCCGGTGCGGGAGCGGGTACCGGTGAACGCGACTGTTCCAGCCGTGGAGCCCGGCGAGGTGGCCACCGTCTTGGCCGGCTTCCCCGGCTGCCGCACGGCCAAGGTCAAGGTCGCCGTTGCCGAGCAGAGTCCGGACGACGACGAGTCCAGGTTGGCGGCCGTCCGCGACGCGCTCGGACCGGGCGGGCACATCCGCGTCGATGCCAACGGCGCATGGGACGTCGACACCGCCGCGCGGCTGCTGCCCCGCTACGACCTGGCCGCCGGAGGGTTGGAGTACGCCGAGCAGCCCTGCCCGGGCGTCGACGACCTCGCGGCGCTCCGACGCCGCGTGGACGTGCCGATCGCCGCCGACGAGTCGATCCGACGGGCCGGCGATCCGATGGACGTGGCCCGACTGGAGGCCGCCGACGTCGCCGTCCTCAAGGTGCAGCCACTGGGCGGTGTTCGCGCCTGCTTGCGGATCGCCGAGAGCATCGGGCTGCCCGTCGTCGTGTCGAGCGCGCTGGAGACCTCCGTCGGGATCGCCGCAGGTGTCGCTCTGGCGGCTGCTTTGCCGGAACTGCCGTACGCGTGCGGGCTCGCCACCGTCGGCTTACTCGCCCGCGACGTCGTCGGCGATCCACTCGTCGCGGTGGAAGGGTCGCTCGCTGTGCGGCGGCCCGAGCCGACCCCGACGGCCATGGCCGCCGCGCGGGCGGACGACGCGACCGTCGCCTGGTGGCGCGACCGCGCTGCACGTGTGGCCGGGTTGGTGGCCTGAGCCCCGGCCGGAGTCTCCCGTCGCGATCGGGAGAGAATCGAGTCCGTGAACCCGTCGACCGCGTTGTCTACCGTGCTGGTCGACGAGTTGGCCCGCAACGGCGTACGAGACGTCGTGCTCGCACCTGGATCGCGAAGCGCGCCGCTCGCGTTCGCCTTGCACGCGGCCGACGCCGCCGGGCGACTGCGACTGCACGTGCGCATCGATGAGCGGAGCGCCGGCTTCACCGCGCTCGGCATGGCCAGGTCCGACGGCAGACCCGCGGCGGTGGTCACCACGTCAGGCACCGCGGTCGCCAACCTCCACCCCGCGGTCCTCGAGGCCCACCACGCCGGCATCCCCGTGCTCGTGCTCACGGCCGACCGGCCGGACGAGTTGCGCGGCGTGGGCGCCAACCAGACCACGGACCAGGTGGGGATCTTCGCCGGCGCGGTGAGGCTCTTCCACGAGTTCGCGGCCCCCGACACCCGGCCCGGCCAGGTCGCGTACTGGCGGTCGGCGGTGTCTCGCGCGTGTATCGCCGCCCGGGGGACCGTCTCCGGAGATCCAGGCCCGGTCCACCTCGATGTCGCGTTCCGGAATCCCCTCGTGCCGGACGGCGACGAGTCGTGGCCAGAGTCGCTCGACGGTCGGGACGGGAACCGTCCGTGGACCGACGCAGTCGGATCACCGTCGGTCAGTGCCGGCCAAGGTCCCGGGCGGTCAGAACTGGTCGCCGACGCGGAAACGGTCGTGGTCCTGGGCGACGCGCCGGCCGTTGCCAGGGCGGCGACCTGGGAGCTCGCCGAGCGCCGTGGCTGGCCGGTCATCGCCGAACCGTGGTCACAGGCGCGGGACGGCGGAGTCCCGTGTGGTCGGCTCGTCGTGGGCAGCAGCGAGTGGCTGCGAAGGAACGCTCCCGAACGCGTGCTGGTCGTCGACCGGCCGACCCTGTCCCGCCAGGTCGCTCACCTGATCAGCGGGTCGATCGCCCCGGTCGACGTCGTGACGTCCGGTCCACGGTGGCCTGACCACGCCCATGCGGCCCGCCGTGTCTTCACGGCGAGCGAGTTGTGGGACGCCACGGGGACCGGCGGCGATGCGCCCGACGCCGGGGGGAGCTCACCGCTGCGACTCACCTGGGTCGCCGCGGGCGCGCGGGCGAGAGAGGCGGCAGGCCAGGTTCTCGACCAGTCGCTCGCCGGAGATACGCTCCCGAGCGGGACGGCTGCCGCCCGTGCCGTACTGCGCGGCCTGCCTGACGACGCCGTGCTGTTCCTCGGCTCGTCGTCAGTGGTGCGCGACGTCGACCTGGTCGGAGAGCGCCTGCCGACCCACGTGCTTGCCAACCGCGGCGTCTCGGGCATCGACGGCACCGTGTCGTCGGCCGTCGGCGCGGCACTCGCCCGTGGCCGGACCGACGACGTGCCGACCTACGCGGTCATGGGCGACCTCACCTTCCTGCACGATACGAACGGGCTGGTCGTCGGGCCGCACGAGCCGCAGCCGGACCTGTGCATCGTGGTTCTCAACGACGACGGCGGCGGGATCTTCGCGTTGCTCGAACAGGGTGCACCCGAGCATGCGGCGGCCTTCGAACGCGTCTTCGGCACTCCGCACCGCACGGACCTCGGTGCGCTCTGCGCGGCGACGAGAACGCCACACGAGCGCGTCCATCTCGAGGACCTCGACGCTGCGCTGGCGCCTCAGAAGGGCGTGCGTGTTGTCGAGGTCGCCGTCGACCGTTCCACCCACCGTGAGCTCCACGCCCGCATCCGCAAAGCCGTCGCCGCGGCCCTCGAATGATCACGTTAAGAGGGTCTCTGGGTCCGATGCCATGTCTGCAGGCCTGGCAACGGGGGGAGGGACCCTCTTAACGTGATCATTCTTGCCCGCGAGGACGGAAGGGGTTCAGCTGGTGAGGGCGTCGCGCATGGGGACGAGCTTGGCGACGCTCTCGGCCAGCTCCGCCTCGGGATCGGAGCCGGCGACGATCCCACAGCCGGCGAACAGCCGCAGCCGGCCCGGATCACGGGGATCGATCTCGGCACATCGCAGGGCGATGCCCCACTCGCCGTCACCGGAGGCGTCGATCCATCCGACCGGTCCGGCGTAGCGACCCCGGTCCATCCCCTCGATCTCGGCGATGAGCGCCGCGGCCGCACCGGTGGGAGTGCCGCACACCGCGGCCGTCGGGTGCAGCGCCGCCGCCAGTGTCAATGAGCTCGACGAGTCTGCAGCGACACCGGTCACGTCGGTCGCCAGATGCATGACGTTCGCCAGGTCCAGAACGAAGGGTGTCTCGGGGACGTTCATGCTGGAGCAGTGCGGTGTCAACGCGCCGGCCACGGAGCGCACCGCGTACTCGTGCTCCTCGAGGTCCTTGCTCGAGTGTGCGAGGGAAGCGGCAAGCGCGAGGTCGTGAGCGTCGTCGCCGGTGCGGCGGATCGTTCCGGCGAGAACCCGCGATGTCACGAGACCGCGCTCGAGGCGGACGAGCAGCTCCGGGGTCGCGCCGAGCAGCCCGCCTACGCTGAACGTCCAGCACCGTGGGTAGCGCTCGGCCAGGCGTGCGAGTGGCCAGCGCGGGTCGACCGGCATCGGCGACTCGGCCACCAGGTCGCGGGCCAGCACGACCTTCTCGAGCTCGCCGTCGGCGATCCGGTCGACGGCCTCGGCGACGACCAGCTCCCACTCGGCGCCGCTGCGGGCGCCGTCGGCGAATGCGACCGGATCGGGACGGCGGAACGGCGTCGAACGGTGCAGCGCGGCCCCCGGCGGCAGGGCACCCTGCACGCCGATCGTGGTCACCCACCACCGGCCCGCCCGGTTCCCGACGACCACGTCTGGGAGCACCAGGACCGAGGAAGCCTCGCCGTCGTCGAAGGCGAACGACCCGAACGCGACCGGTCCGCAGCCTGGTAGGCCCACGTCGTCGCGCACGACAGCCGTTGCGACCAGATCGCGCCACCACCGCTCGGCCTGCCCGAAGCGCTCAGCCCCACGTACGCGAAACGACGCAGCGCGCCCCCAGCCCACGAGACCCTCGCCATGCCGGATCCAGGCCAACGGGCCCGCCTCGGGGAGCAACGTGAGAAGGGGTCCGGGATCGGGAACCGCGACCGTACGGACGACCAGAGATACGGGTCCGCGCGTCGGGGCGCGGAGGGTCGTCACGTCAGGTGAGCGTACGGTGCGCTGCCGGCGCAGATCGGACCGGCCCGCCCCGACCCTTGTAGCAGCGCGTCTTGACAGGTGACACGGCGCACCGCCACGGGCGCGTCCAACGGCTGGACCGAGTGGTCGGTCGACCTGTCCGGCTACGCCGGCACGCAGGTCGAAGTCTCGATCGCCTACGCGACCGACTGGGCGTTCCAGAACACCGGCGTCTTCCTCGGCGACTGGGCCGTCTCGGGTTCGCCGGAAGGCTCGGTCGACAACACCAACGACTGGATCCGCACCCAGCTCGGCTTCGAAGAGGGAGCCGTGACGACCACGGAGGACACCGTGTACGTCGGGTTCGGTCTGGAGGGGCTCGCACCCGCCGAGCGTGACGACTTCGTCGCGCGAGCGATGGGACACCTGCTGCCCTGACAGTGGACGAAATGGGGGGCGACCGGTAGCCCGGTCGCCCCCCATTCGGCGTCACTCAGTCTCCGCATCTCGCGCCGCATCCTCGACTTCGAAGGCTGGAGCCGACGGTTGAGAGGAGCTGACAGCGGGGCCCGTGGGCAGCGCGATGGAGATCCACGAGGCCAGCTTGCGAGGATTGCGACCGTGACGCGCGCCTCGCTGGACAAACAGCCGCATGAAGTCGCTGCCATGTTCGACGGGGTGGCGGCCCGCTACGACCTCACCAACGACGTGCTGTCGCTGGGTCAGGACCGGTGGTGGCGGCGAGCGGCCGTCCGGGCCCTGGATCCCGTCACCGGTGAGCGGGTGCTCGACCTCGCCGCGGGTACCGGCACGTCCAGCTCCCCGGTTGCGGCGGCGGGCGCTTGGGTCGCACCCTGCGACTTCTCGCACGGCATGGTGCGGGAGGGGAAGCGGCAGCGCCCGCAGCTGCCGTTCGTGGCCGGCGACGCCACCCAGCTCCCGTTCGTCGACGCCTCGTTCGACGCGGTGACGATCTCGTTCGGCCTCCGGAACGTGCACGACCCGCATGCCGGGCTTCGCGAGATGCTCCGCGTGACGAGGCCGGGTGGGCGGCTGGTCGTCTGCGAGTTCAGCCATCCGACCTGGACGCCGTTCCGCACGATCTACGTCGAGTACCTCATGCGCGCCCTGCCCACGCTCGCGCGACGGGTGTCGACAAGTCCGGACGCGTACGTCTATCTCGCCGAGTCGATCAGGGCCTGGCCGGCCCAACGAGAGCTCGCCGCGTGGATCGCGGCGGCCGGGTGGGCCGGCGTCCGCTGGCGGAACCTGTCCGGGGGCGTCGTCGCGCTCCATCACGCAACGCGGCCAGAACAGCCGCCGGAACGACGCGAAATACGCAACGGTCGAGGGTGGTAAATCCGCAGGTCAGGGCATGGAAACCGACCGGCCGGACGGTGGTGCCACCCCACTCGAATGCACCCGCGGAGTGGTCCTAGACTGACCCGGACGATTGCTCGTGAACGCGTTCACGAGCGACCACGACCACCGCGAGGTAGCAGACCGGATGAGCCGTGTGGCCAGCGACGCCGACGTCATCGTCGTCGGCGCCGGACCCGCTGGCTCGACCACCGCGTACTACCTCGCCAGGGCCGGTATCGACGTCCTGCTGCTGGAGAAGGCGGCATTCCCGCGCGACAAGGTCTGCGGCGACGGGCTGACCCCACGGGCGGTCCGCCAGCTTGTCCGGATGGGCGTGGACACCTCCGGGCCGGGCTGGATCCGCAACAAGGGGCTGCGGATCGTCGCTGGCGGCATGCGCCTGCACATGCCGTGGCCGGAGCTCGCCAGCTACCCCGGCCACGGGCTGGTCCGCACGCGCGCCGACTTCGACGAGATCCTGGCCCGGCATGCTCAGAAGTCCGGTGCCCGGCTGCAGGAGCAGACGGCCGTGACCGGGCCGGTCATCGACGAGCACACCGGTCGCATCAGCGGGGTCAGAGCCCGCCCGCTCGACGACGACCTGCGGCCGGCCGGCCCGGAGGTCACCTACCGGGCGCCGCTGGTGGTCGCTGCCGACGGCACGTCGTCACGCTTGTCGACCGCCATGGGCATCCACCGTCGCGACGACCGGCCGATGGGCGTCGCCGTGCGTACGTACTTCACCACCCCACGCCACGACGACGACTGGATGGAGTCGTGGCTGGAGCTGTGGGAGGAGAACGAGCGGGGCGAGCTCGACCTGCTGCCGGGCTACGGCTGGATCTTCGGCGTCGGTGACGGCACGAGCAACGTCGGCCTCGGAGTACTCGACACCTCCACGGCATTCGGCCGGGTCGACTACAAGCGGCTCCTGCGCCGGTGGGTCGCCCAGACACCCGCGGAGTGGGGCTTCACCGAGGAGAACCAGGTCGGCGAGATCCGCAGCGCCGCCCTGCCCATGGCCTTCAACCGCCAGCCGCACTACGCGGACGGCCTGCTGCTGGTCGGCGACTCCGGGGGGATGGTCAACCCGTTCAACGGCGAGGGGATCGACTACGCGATGGAGGCCGCGAACCTGGCGGCCACCGTCATCGCCGACTCCCGCGCGCGCGCCACCGCCAGTGCCCGCGAGCGGGTCCTGCACCAGTACCCGGCCGTGCTCAAGCAGGAGCACGGCGGCTACTACACACTCGGCAGGGTCTTCGTGAAGCTGATCGGCGATCCCCGCATCATGAAGCTGTGCACGCGCCACGGCCTGCCGCACCCGACGCTGATGCGGTTCACTCTCAAACTGTTGGCCAACCTCACCGACCGGCGTGGCGGCGACGCCATGGACCGGCTGATCAATGCGATGACGCGGCTGGCCCCGGCAGCGTGATGGGGGCCACAGAAGTGATCCACCTCACTACCATGGGCACCCGTGCGTCCGCGGTCGCCGCCCCCGCGACGGCCGCCGGCGGCACGAGAGCCGGAGAGGGGAACACGTGAACCCGTACGTCCCGATCATCGTGCTCGGCGTCGTCGCGGGCGGCTTCGTGGTGACGTCGATCGTGCTCGGCGCCCTCACCGGCCCCAGACGCTGGAACCGGGTCAAGGTCGACTCGTACGAATGCGGCATCCAGCCGACACCACAGCCGGTGGGCGGCGGCCGCTTTCCGATCAAGTACTACTTGACCGCGATGCTGTTCATCATCTTCGACATCGAGATCATCTTCCTTTACCCGTGGGCGGTCAGGTTCGATGCGCTCGGCCTGTTCGGCCTGGTCGAGATGGCCCTGTTCATCCTCGCCATCTTCGTCGCCTATGCGTTCGTCTGGCGGCGTGGCGGCCTGGAGTGGGACTAGGGGGCGACATGGGTATCGAGGAGAAGCTGCCGAGCGGGGTGCTGCTCTCCAGCGTCGAGAAGCTGGTCGGTTTCATGCGCAAGAGCTCGGTCTGGCCGGCCACGTTCGGCCTGGCCTGTTGCGCGATCGAGATGATGGCCTTCGGCGGACCGCGGCACGACTCCGCCCGGTTCGGCATGGAGGTCTTCCGGGCGTCGCCGCGCCAGGCCGATCTGATGATCGTCGCCGGGCGGGTGAGTCAGAAGATGGCACCGGTGCTGCGGCAGATCTACGACCAGATGCCCGAGCCCAAGTGGGTCATCGCCATGGGGGTCTGCGCCAGCACCGGCGGGATGTTCAACAACTATGCGATCGTCCAGGGTGTCGACCACATCGTGCCGGTCGACATCTACCTGCCGGGCTGTCCGCCGCGACCCGAGATGCTCATGGACGCCATCCTCAAGCTGCACGACAAGATTCAGCACACGCCGCTGGGAGTGAACCGGCAGCAGGCCGACGCCGAGCGAGAGCACGCGGCCCTGGAGGCCGAGCCTGCGCACGCGATGAAGGGCCTGCTGCAGTGACGAACCGACCGATCCCGAGGGCGGTGCCGACCAGATGACCGACGACAGGTCGCCCGCTCAGGACGAGGCCACCGGAGCAGCCGCCGGAGAGAACGAGTCGCCGGCCGACGAGGACGCCGCCGCGGCGCCCACGCCGGTGCGGCCGAGCGCCGAGGCCACGACCGCCGGACCCGGCGACCTGCCGGCCGAGGTTGCCGGCGCCGAGCCACCCGGACCACCGCCCGTGCACCCGTCCCGCCGCGGCATGTTCGGCGCGACGGGCACTGGCGACACCTCCGGATACGGCCGTCTGGTGGTGCGCGACACGAGTCCCGTACGGCACGGCTCGACACCTCGGCCGTGGGGTGCCGGGTTCGACGACATCGGCGACGCCCTCGGCGGTGCACTCGAGACCGCCGGCGGCTCCTTCGACGAGGCCGTCGAGAGAGCCCTGGTCCACCAGGGCGAGCTCACGCTCTTCGTCCGCCGCGAGCACCTGGTCCAGGTGGCCCGTGCCCTGCGTGACGACCCGGCCCTGCGCTACGAGATGTGCATGGGGGTCAGCGGCGTCCACTATCCCGAGGAGACCGGGCGAGAGCTCCATGCGGTCTACCCGTTCCTGTCGATCACGCACAACCGCCGGGTGCGCGTGGAGGTCGCCTGCCCGGACGACGACTCCCACGTCCCCTCGATCGTCGAGCTCTACCCGGCCAACAACTGGCACGAGCGAGAGACCTACGACTTCTTCGGGATCGTCTTCGACGGACACCCCGCGCTGACCCGGATCGAGATGCCCGACGACTGGCCCGGTCACCCGCAGCGCAAGGACTACCCGCTCGGCGGCATCCCCGTCGAGTACAAGGGCGCGACGATTCCCCCGCCCGACGAGCGGAGGGCCTACACGTGACCGGGACGAGCGGCATGGACGACATCACCTTCACCGCGCCTACCGGTTCCGATTCGCCGGGCGACGCCTACGCCGGCGTCCGCGAGACGACCGAGGGTGCGGTCTACAACGTGACCGGCCAGGACTGGGACGACGTGGTCGGGGCCGCTGTCGCGGGCCAGGAGCGGGTCGTGGTCAACATGGGTCCGCAACACCCGTCGACCCACGGAGTGCTCCGGCTCATCCTCGAACTCGACGGCGAGACCGTCACGGAGGCCCGCTGCGGGATCGGCTACCTGCACACCGGTATCGAGAAGAACATGGAGTACCGGACGTGGACGCAGGGCGTCACGTTCTGCACCCGGATGGACTACCTGTCACCGTTCTTCAACGAGGCCGCGTACGTGCTGGGCATCGAGCGGCTGCTCGGCATCACCGACCAGGTACCCGAACGGGCCACCGTCATCCGGGTCATGATGATGGAGCTCAACCGCATCTCCTCGCACCTGGTGGCCATCGCCACCGGGGGCATGGAGATCGGTGCCCTCACGGTCATGACGATCGGCTTCCGCGAGCGCGAGCGCACGCTCGACCTGTTCGAGCTCATCACCGGGCTGCGTATGAACAGCGGCTACATCCGACCCGGTGGCGTCG
>JBOGDU010000299.1:0-5254 GCA_050743145.1 Jiangellaceae bacterium
CTGGGAAGCTGCTCCGAGATGTACGAGCAGCTTCCCAGCGGACTCATCCATCCTCCGACCTGGCCGAGGACAACGCCCTGGAGGACGACCCCTTAGTCCGGCGAGGTGGGCGAACTGGACGCACCCCGACACAAACCGGGACTCGTCCACAGACATCGTCAGTGGCGCACCGTCGTACACAGGCGTCGGTCGTGGGCTGGTCGAGCCCAGGCCCAGGCGATCGGCTGGTCGGCATGGCGAACGATCCGCACGAGCTCGCCGGGGCAATGCTGCGGTCGATGCGCGCCTGCGCCGGGCTCAGCCAGCGTGAGCTGGCGGCGAAGGCGGGCGTGTCGGTGTCGACGGTCTCGCGTGCAGAGGGCGGCGGCGGAGCGTCGCCGAGCTGGCACTCGATGGTCCGGCTCGCGCAGGCCTGCGGGTGCTCGATCTGGTTCGGTGTTCCAAACGGTGCGCTCGCCGAGACTGCTGTGCCCTGGCCATTCGAAGCCGTACGCGACAACGGCGACCGTCATCTCCCCGCGCATCTCGACGTCTGGCGACTCACCCGGGCCCGCGAATGGTCGAGCTTCCACAAGTACTCGTGCTACGCCGATCCGCCGTTCCCGCCGTACTCCTACCGGATGCGGCCCAGACGCCGAACGTGGTCTACGCAGTGAGGCAGATCCGGTACACAGCTGTTCAGCTGGACGTACGACGGTCGAGCGGGTGCCCGAAGCGATGGAGTGCGGACGGCGTCGCAGCCGCGGCCACGGGCACGTCGTGTGGCTCCCTCGGCACCGGCATGTCCAGCACCTCGCCGTCGTGCAGCAGGACGCAGGTGAACGCCCGGCCGGCCAGCGCGGCCAGCACCCGGTCGTACGTGCCCCCACCGCGGCCGAGACGCACCCCGGCCCGGTCGACGGCCAGGCCGGGCACGATCACGGCATCGACGGTGGTGAGGGCGGCCGGGCCGAGCGGTTCGCCGGCGGGCTCGAGCAGTCCGCGCGCCGCCGGAACCAGGGCGCGCGGGCCCTCGTAGCGAGCCCAGTCGAGCGTGCCCTCGGGCTCGAGCAGCGGGAGCAGCACCTCGACCTCGGCTTCGGACAGAGCCTCGATCAGCGGTCCGGTGCCGGGTTCGCGTCCCACGGCCACGTAGGCTGCGACCGCGCGAGCCGCGGCGACCTCCGGTGCCGCCAGAACCACGTCACGCAGACCACGCGCCGCTCGGGAGAGCGCCCGGGCGTCCAGTTCGGCGCGGGTGTCGAGCACGCGGCGGCGCAGAGCGCGCTTGGCCTCGGTCACGTCGCCACGACCGGCGCCCGCCGTGCTCGCCACGCCAGCCACCGTACGTCAGGCCCACCGTGCCGCCGAGGCGTGCGGCGCCAACTAGGGTGACGCCATGGCTCCGCCGACCGGCTTCGTGACCAAGGCGGTCATCCCGACCGCCGGCCTCGGCACACGCTTCCTGCCGGCCACGAAGGCCACGCCCAAGGAGATGCTGCCGGTTGTCGACAAGCCGGCCATCCAGTACGTCGTGGAGGAGGCGGTCGCGGCCGGTCTCGACGACGTCCTGCTGGTCACCGGTCGCAACAAACGCTCGCTCGAGGACCACTTCGACCGGGCCTGGGAGCTCGAGGCGGCGCTGGAGTCGAAGGGCGACCGCGACCGGCTGGACCGGGTACGGAAGTCGCAGGTGCTGGCCGACATCCACTACGTCCGGCAGGGCGACGCCCTCGGCCTCGGGCACGCCGTGTTGTGCGGCGCTCGTCATGTCGGCGACCAGCAGTTCGCGGTGCTGCTCGGTGACGACCTCATCGACCGCCGCGACCCGCTGCTGCCGGACATGCTCGACGTGCAGCGCCGGCACGGCGGAAGCGTGGTCGCGCTGATCGAGGTCGATCCGGCCCAGGTCCACCTCTACGGATGCGCCGCGATCTCCGGTGACCCGGACGATGGCGTGGTCGAGGTCACCGACCTGGTCGAGAAGCCCGATCCTGCTGAGGCGCCGAGCAACCTGGCGATCATCGGCCGCTACGTGCTCGACCCTGCGGTCTTCGACGTACTCCGTGCCACCGGACCCGGACGCGGTGGCGAGATCCAGCTCACCGACGCGCTCAAGACGCTCACCACGATGCCGGCCGAGAAGGGCGGGGGAGTCCGTGCCGTCGTCTTCCGCGGTCGGCGCTACGACACCGGCGACCGGCTGGACTATCTGCGCACGACGGTCCGCCTCGCTGCCGAGCGGTCCGACCTCGGGCCCGAGTTCCGAGCCTGGCTGCGCGAGTACGTCGCCACCGAGCTGCCCACTGACGGTCAGGGCGAGCACGATGCTCGGGAGCGCCGGTGAAGCGGGTAGCCGACCACCTCTCCGACATCCTCTCGGCGGTGCGGCCCCTGACCCCACTGGACGTCCAGCTTCTCGATGCCCACGGCTGCGTGCTCGTCCAGGACGTGGTCGCGCCGTGGCCGCTGCCCCAGTTCGACAACTCGGCGATGGACGGCTACGCCGTGCGCGCCGAGGACGTCCGGGAGGCCAGCGAGGACGAGCCCGTCGAGCTGCCGGTCGTCGCCGACATCGCGGCCGGTGAGACCGAGGTCGACGCGATCGGCCCCGGGCTGGCCGCCCGCATCATGACGGGTGCGCCGATGCCGGTCGGGGCCGACGCGGTCGTCCCGGTCGAGTACACCGACGGGGGAACGGCGCGCGTGCGCATCACGCTCGCCGCGCAGGCGGGTCGCCACCTGCGCCGCGTCGGCGAGGACGTCCAGGCAGGCGACACCGTGCTGGCGGCCGGTACGTTCCTCGGCGCTGCGCAGATCGGGCTGCTCGCCGCGGTGGGCAAGGACCGGGTCAAGGTGCGGCCGCGTCCCAGGGTGGTCGTCATCTCCACCGGGCGCGAGCTGGTCGAGCCGGGCCTGCCAGTGGCGCTCGGACAGATCACCGACTCCAACTCGTTCACGCTGACGGCCTCCGCCAGGGAAGCCGGCGCAGTCGCCTACCGGGTCGCCCCCGTCCCCGACGACGAGACCACGCTGCTGGGCCTCATCGAGGACCAACTGGTGCGGGCCGACGTCGTCGTCACCAGCGGCGGGGTGAGCGCGGGCGCGTACGACGTCGTGAAGGCGGTGCTATCCGAGCTCGGGACGGTCACCTTCGACAAGGTCGCGATGCAGCCCGGGATGCCGCAGGGCTTCGGCACGATCGGCGACGAGGCAACGCCGATCTTCACCCTGCCGGGCAACCCGGTCAGCGCGTTCGTGTCCTTCGAGGTCTTCGTGCGCCCGGCCATCCGCAAGATGCTCGGCGTCTCGCGGCTGCACCGGCCGAGCGTCAAGGCGATCCTGCAGTCGACGCTGCGATCGCCGGATGGCAAGCGGCAGTTCGCGCGGGCGCGCTGGCAGCCGGCGCCCGACGGGTCGTACTTGGTCACCCCCCTCGCCGGGCAGGCGTCCCACATGCTCGCCGACCTTGCTTACGCCAACGCGCTCGTCGTCGTCCCCGAGCAGGTCACCGAGATCGCGGCCGGACAGGTGGTCGACACCGTGCTCCTCGAGCGTCGCAAGGGCTGAGCCGTGGCCGAGCGGTTGACCCACGTGGACGAGCAGGGCGCGGCCCGCATGGTCGACGTGTCGGGCAAGGACGTCACCGTCCGTACTGCGACGGCCAGCGGGCGCGTGCTGGTGTCGCCGGAGGTCGTCGCGCTGCTCCGCGGGCCGGGCGTGCCGAAGGGGGACGCGCTCGCGGTGGCGCGCATCGCGGGCATCCAGGGCGCGAAGCGCACGCCCGACCTCGTCCCGCTGTGCCACCCGCTGGCGTTGCACGCCGTGTCCGTCGACGTCGAGGTCGCCGACGACGCCGTCGAGATCGTCGCGACGGTTCGGACCGCCGACCGCACCGGGGTGGAGATGGAGGCGCTCACGGCGGTGGCGACAGCGGCGCTGACGGTCGTCGACATGGTCAAGGCTGTCGACAAGGGCGCGTCGATCACCGATGTGCGGGTGGAGGAGAAGACGGGCGGCCGGTCGGGCACCTGGCGTCGTGCGGCCGAGCCGCGGGGGTCCGGAGTGGAGTCGTGAAGGCGCTGGTCGTCACCGTCTCGACCCGGGCGGCGGGCGGGGTCTACGAGGATCGCGGCGGCCCGATCGCATTCGCGGGCCTGCAGACGATGGGATTCGACGTCGACGGCCCGCAGGTGGTTGCCGACGGCGAGCCGGTCGAGGATGCCTTGCGAGCGGCGGTCGCGGCGGGATACGACATGGTCGTGACCACGGGCGGCACCGGGCTGACCCCGCGCGACCTGACCCCGGAGATGACGCGTCGCGTCGTCGAGCGGGAGGTGCCCGGCGTCGCCGAGGCGATCCGTGCGTACGGCGTCGACCACGGGGTGCCGACCGCCGTGCTCTCACGGGGGATCGCCGGGCTCGCCGGCGCCACGCTGGTCGTCAACCTGCCGGGTTCGCCAGGCGGTGTGCGAGACGGTATCGCCGTACTGGAACCGCTGCTCACCCACGCAGTCGAGCAGCTGCACGGAGGCGACCATTGAGCGGCGTCGAGAAGCTGCAGTGGCCGGTCCGACTGGCCGAGGGGCCGGTCGAGCTGCGCCCACTACGCTACCGCGACGGCAAGGCGTGGGCCGCCGTGCGCGAACGCAACGCCGACTGGCTGCGCCCGTGGGAACCGACGCCGCCGACGCCGCAGGTCCGCTTTCCGGGGAACTTCCGGCAGATGGTGCGGCGCTTCGCCGCCCAGGCACGGGCCGGCGAGTCACTGCCGTGGGTGGTCGCGTACGAGGGGGAGCTGGCGGGTCAGCTGACGATCTCCGGCATCACCTGGGGCTCGGCCCGGATGGGGAGCGCCGGCTACTGGGTCGACCGCGCCGTCGCCGGGCGGGGCGTGATCCCGACGGCCCTGGCTCTGGCCGTCGACCACTGCTTCTTCACCGTGGGGCTGCACCGAATCGAGGTGAACATCCGGCCCGAGAACCAGGCGTCGCTGCGGGTTGTCGAGAAGCTCGGCTTCCGGCAGGAGGGCGTCCGTGAACGCTTCCTGCACATCGACGGCGACTGGCGCGACCACCTGTCGTTCGCCTTGACGGCCGACGAGGTGCCCGGCGGGTTGCTGCTGCGCTGGCGTGCGTCGCGCCAGTCCGCCGCCCAGTGACACCGTCCAGTGACACCGCCCGCGTCGGCCCCTTCGCGGTGTCGCCCTTCCCACCAGTGTTCGTTGATCATGTTCACCACCCTGGCGGACGGTTCACCAGGCGCCGGACCCTGG
>JBOGDU010000300.1:0-6699 GCA_050743145.1 Jiangellaceae bacterium
TCGGCTGCGGGCGCGGCCGCCGCCGAGGTGGAGGGCCCGGATCGGTTCGCGCAGGCCGACCGCTGGTGGCGGGATCTGCTCGCCACCGCCGTGGTCCGCGACGAGGTGCGATTGCCCGGATGCGGCCAACGTGCTGCGGCTCACGCCGTGCTCGAAGTGCGGCCGGTACGGCGGCGTTCTCCCGGACGAGGCGACCCTGCACCGGCCGCTGTGGAGCATCGAGCCGGGCCGGCCGTGCGTTGGGGTGCGTCCATCGGCCAGCTGCTTGGTGGCCCGCCCACCCTGTTGCTGATCTTGGCGGAACCCGCCTCTGACCAGCAGTTATGTGGTGTGCGTGGGCGATACTGGGATTGAACCAGTGACCCCTTCCGTGTCAAGGAAGTGCTCTCCCACTGAGCTAATCGCCCTTGCTGCGGTGGTACCGAGGTGGAGACGGGATTCGAACCCGTGTACACGGCTTTGCAGGCCGTTGCCTCGCCTCTCGGCCACTCCACCGAGGTGAGGCCTGGCGGGCCTCGCTCCGAGCGGACGACGGGGATCGAACCCGCGACCTTCACCTTGGCAAGGTGACGCGCTACCAACTGCGCTACGTCCGCAGACCGCCACGCCCGGAGGGTGGGGTGCGGACAGAACCTTAGCTCATCGTTTCGGTGCCATCCAAACCTGCCGCGAGCCCCGAACGGGCCCGTGACTCCCTCACGCGGCGACCGCCAGGTCCGCGTCCGCGCCGGTGAGAGGACGGGATTGCCCCAACCCCTCCGAGACGTACGTCCCGGCCGTGCGAGCGGCTCCGCGCAGGCCGTGCGCGTTCGCACGCGCGGCCACGTGCGGGTAGCGTCGCCGCACGGTGGACACCCCGTACGACGCGACCCAGTCGCTGGCCCATCTGGGCGGACGGCTCGCCACGGGGTTGCTGGAGACCAGCGACGACCTGCGGGTCCTCGACCGCTCGGGGCGGTGGGCGGTCGTCCTCACCTACGAGGGTGCGGTCACCTGTGCCCGTTTCGCCGACTGGCGTCCCGCGCCCTTGCCGCACGGACCCGCCTGGCGGGGTCCCGACCGCGGCTCGTGGACCAGCTCGCTCGACCGGGCCGGGTACACGGCCGCCGTCGAGGAGATCCGGGCCCGGATAGCGGCCGGCACCGTCTACCAGGCAAACCTGTGCCGCGTGGTCTCCGCACCGCTCCGCAGCGGGTCCGACCTGCTGCCGCTCGCCCACATCCTCGCGACCCGCCACGATGCCCGGTACGCCGCAGTGATCCGATTACCCGACGCCGGCCTGTACGTCGCGTCCGCGTCACCCGAGCTCTACCTACGCCGGCGCGGCGACCTGGTGGCGTCGGCGCCGATCAAGGGTACGGGCCGCTCGGCCGGAGACATCGGCGCCAAGGACGTCGCCGAGAACATCATGATCGTCGACCTCGTCCGCAACGACCTCTCCCGCGTCTGCGCCACCGGGTCGGTGGCCGTGGAGGGCCTGCTGACGGCGGAGAAGTACCCCGGTCTCGTCCACCTGGTCTCGACTGTGACCGGCCGGCTGGAGCCAGGGAGGGGGTGGCGGGACCTGGTCGGAGCGACCTTCCCGCCGGGGTCGGTCACGGGCGCGCCCAAGTCGACGGCCGTGACGACGATCGCCGACCTCGAGCCGGTTCCGCGCGGGCCCTACTGCGGCGCCGTCGGCTGGGTCGACGCCGACACCGGCGAGGGTGAGCTTGCCGTCGGCATCAGGACCTTCTGGGCAGCCGACGGGCAGCTACGGTTCGGCACCGGCGCCGGCATCACCTGGGGGTCGAACCCCGGACTGGAGTGGACGGAGACCCAGCTCAAAGCCGAACGGCTCATAGGGTTGGCCTCTGCGGGCGGCGAAGGGGGCCGATGAGGACCTGGGTCAACGGCACGATGGTCGACGAGGCCGAAGCGGTCGTCAGCGTCTTCGATCACGGCCTGACCGTGGGCGACGGCGTCTTCGAGACCGTCAAGGTCATCGATGGGGTTCCGTTCGCGCTGCGCCGCCACCTCGAGAGGCTCGCGAGGTCGGCCGCCGGCTTGGAGCTGCCGCCGCCGGATCCGGAACTCACCCGCGCGGCGTGCGAGTCGGTGGTGGCGCAGGCGCCCGTCGGGCGCTACCGGTTGCGCATCACCTACACCGGCGGCTTCGCACCGCTGGGCTCCGGCCGCGGTGACGGCGGGTCGACGCTGATCGTGGCGATCGCCCCCATGGGCACCTGGCCGCGCACCACCACGATCGCCGTGGCGCGCTGGCCGCGCAACGAGCGCGGTGCGCTGTCCGGCCTGAAGACGACCTCGTACGGCGAGAACGTGGTCGCGCTGGCCCACGCTCGGCGGCTCGGCGCCACCGAGGCCGTGTTCGCCGACACCGAGGACCGGCTGTCCGAGGGCACGGGTAGCAACGTGTTCATCGTGCTCGACGGTCGCCTGCTCACGCCGGCGCTGTCGTCCGGCTGTCTGGCCGGGGTCACCCGCGCCCTGGTGCTGGAGTGGACCGGAGCCGAGGAAGACGACCTGCCGATCGGCGCGCTGGACGAGGCCGAGGAGGTGTTTCTCACGTCGACCACCCGCGACGTGCAGGCGGTGTCGGGCGTGGCCCGCGACGACGGGTTCCGTACCATCGCCGAGGCGCCTGGCCGAGTTACCCGGGAGGCCGCCGCCGTGTTCGCCCAGCGAAGCCTGGAGGATCCCGAACCGTGACCGTGCTCACCCTGCGCCCGATGACCGACGACGAACTGGCGGCGTACGCCAAGACCCAGGAGGACGGCTACGCCCGGCAGATGGTGGACTTCGGCGGCATGACCGAGGCGGAGGCCGTCGCCAAGGCCAGCGCCGATATGGAGCGCTACTGGCCGAGCGGACGGCCGGCCGAAGGCCACCACGTCTTCGCGGCGGAGGTGGACGGCGAGGTCGTCGGTCACCTCTGGCTGTCGGGGAACTCCCCGAACAACGACGTCGCCGGCCAGGGCTGGATCTACGACGTCGAGGTCGACCCCGCCTACCGCGGCCGTGGCCTGGGGCGCGAACTCATGCAGGCCGCCCTCGATCAGGCCAGGACACTGGGCTGCACGAGCCTCGCGCTCAACGTCTTCGGCGGGAACGACGTCGCCATCCGGCTCTACCAGTCGTTGGGGTTCCGCACCACCCACATGCAGATGAGCAAGGCCCTCTGAGGGTTCCTGACGGGCGCTGGGTCAGCCGGCGGCCGCGCGGCGGCGCTCACGGTAGGCCGCGACGTGCAGGCGGTTGCCGCAGGTGCGGCTGTCGCAGTAGCGCTTGGACCGGTTGCGGGACAGGTCGACGAGCACCCGGCTGCAGTCGGGGGCGGCGCAAACCTGCAGCCGCTCGTGCTCGCCGGTCGTGATGACGACCGCCAGCGCCATGGCGCCGTCGGTCATGAGGTGCTCGGACACCGCCGCACCCGGCGGGAAGTAGTGGACGTGCCAGTCGTAGCCGTCGTGATCGGTCAGCCGCGGAATGACGGTGACAGTGCCCAGCAGGTCGTTGAGCAGCGCAGCGGACTTGGCCGCGTTGCCGGTGAGGAAGATCTCGCGCAGCCGGTAGCGCACAGCGCGAACGTTCGCGAGCTCCTCCCGCGTGAGCCGTCCGACGTCGCTGACGTCGTGGCGGACGACGAAGGCGTGAAGCGCGTCGAGGTCAGGCAGCAACTCCTCGCCGCAGCTCGTCGGGTCGGTGTTGACCAGGGCGACGACTACGCCCAGGGACCGCTCGACGTCGTGCGCGAAGGTCAACTCGGCCACCTCGTTAGGGACGGGCAGGCAGGGCGGTGGGCCCGACCGTAGCCGGACAAAGCCGCCTGGACAACATGATGCGTCAGGATTCGCCCAATAGCGATTCGAGCGCGCCGTCGACGTCGAGGTGGTCGTACTCCGTACCCGGTGCCACCACCCTTGCCGTGGCGGCGAGAAACTCCTCGAGTGCGTCGGCGGGCGCTTCCAACAGCGCGTCGCCGTGGGGTGAGCGCAGCCGCAGGTGCACGGCCGGGCGTGCCTCCGCGTCCTGGGTCGGCCAGACCACGACGTCGCCGCCGCCCGTGCGACGGTGCAGTCCGGCCGCGAGCAGGTCGCGCGCGAAGACCCAGCGGACCGGGTCGGGGCTGCCGTCGTCGAAGAGAGCCTCGACGGCCAGCGGGTCCTGCGCCGAGTAGCGCAGTTCGGCGACCAGGAGAAGGTCATGGCCGTCGGCGCTCAGCAGGTTGAGGGCAAGGTGGTGCGACACCGTGGCGTGGTTCATGACGAGTCTCTCTGTCGCGGGGCGCCGTCGCGGGTCCGGCGACGTGTCGGAGGGCACGCGCTCGTTGGTGCCACAACTATTGTAAACGAAACTAAATGTCTCGGGCGTCATCGTGGCCGTGACGGTCATCACCCGGTCTGCACCCGCGCCCGCATGGCATATCGCCGCGATGGCGGACGAACCCGGCCGATGGCGACATGCCCTCCAGCCCGACCTCGATACGCCATGAGAACTCGATACGGCTCCTGACGCGACCTTCGGCATCGACGTCCTGGATCGGGCGCTCGCGCCGTCGTTGACACGCCTGGGGTATCGTTCACGCCGCGACCGGGCGATTAGCTCAGCGGGAGAGCACCTCGTTCACACCGAGGGGGTCACTGGTTCGATCCCAGTATCGCCCACCACGTAGGGCCAGGTCAGGGCCTGGTTTCGGTCGCGATGTCGTCACGGGCGCCCGACGCTGCGGGCCCGCGCACTCGACCGGCTCGCTGCGAGGTTGGTCGACGGGGTGCTCACCGACAGCGCCTTGGGGCACCGGTCTCAACTGCGCAACCGGGATGCGGCGGAACGGCGAAGCGCAGGGTCGGATATCAAGCGACTGCGCCGCAGGCCGCCGCACTGAGCACAGCCGACTCAGCCGGATCACGTGTGCCACGCCAACGACGTGTGCGGGCTGGGCCCTGCATGGCACAGTGAACAGCTCCACAAACCCGGCGATTCAGGCACGCGAACACCGTTCTGGTGCGCCATGCCGAACCGCTCGGTGAGCCATGACGACGCGGCGGCGCTGGCAGAGTGTGGCGATGCGGTCGCCACCAGCATGGGCTCCGCGGCGGCGGCGAGCGCATCAACGAGACGTGCGGCGTCGGCCGATCCTCGGGGAGGGGCCCGTCGATGGTGCCGAGCAGCTGTTCGGAGGTGACTGTCGCGTTGACCGCCCGCTTCGACACCGAATCGAGCCAGCCGAGCGCGTGCGCGTACGCCGCTCCGCCAGGCGCCCGCATACCACGACGCCGGGATGGCCGACACGAGCGGCTTCCTCGCGATGGGATGCGACGAGATCCTCGTCCACGGCTGGGACGCCGTCCGCGGCTTTGGCAACGAGCTTGTTTCGTCCGCGGAACTCGCCGAACGTGTCCTCAGCCGGCTTTTCCCTGGGCTCCGACCGACGAGTCGCCTCGGCACGCCCTGCTGTGGGCGAACGGGCGTGCCGACCTGCCTGGCCAGGAGCGTCTGGGCCCCGACTGGGTCTGGCGTTGCGCGCCCCTGGACGAGTGGGACGGTACGATCCCGCGGCAGGATTCGAAGGCACCCAGCCGTTATGAGTGGGACCACGCTGCTCGCCGATGGAGTCCGTCCTGATGAGGCCACGCTCCGCAAGCGCCGTCGACGCGTTGACCGCCTACTACTCCTCGGCCGCCGAGGCGTACGAGCTGCAGTGGGCGTCTGCCCTGCACCCTGCCGCCGTCCGACTGCTCCGCCGCTTGCCGCTCAGCGCGGCCGGTCGAGTGCTCGATCTCGGAGCCGGAGTGGGCACACTCCTGCCGTCGCTGCGGCGTTCCGCACCAGCGGCAGGGATCGTCGCCGCCGATCGGGCCGAGGGCATGCTCCGCCGTGCGTCCCCGGAGTACGCACGCATCGTCGCCGACGCGGTCCGCGTGCCCTTCGCCAGAGGCTCGTTCGACGTTGTCGTCATGGCTTTCATGCTGTTCCATGTGTCTCAACCCGGCGCTGCGTTGCGCGAGGTGCGACGCGTGCTACGCCTCGGCGGTGCCGTCGGCCTGACGACGTGGGGCCGCGACGAGGTCGTCCCGGCACTGGACATCTGGAACGACGAGCTCGACCGGCACGGCGCGCCGCCCGCAGGTCCGTTCATCGCCCGACATGAGCTCATGGACACCCCGGACAAGCTGCGGACTCTGCTCGGCAACACCGGGTACGGCGAGATCTGGACCGAGGTCCTCCCCTGGTCGTACCAGCCGAGTCGGGAGGAGTTCATCGCGCGACACACCGCCCTGGGTGTGACCGGCAGACGCCTGGCGGGCATGGAGCCCGCCACCCGGACCGCCTTCCTGCGCCATGTGAGGTCCCGATTGGCGAGCCTCACCGCCGCGGACTTCGTCGACCAGAGTGAGGTCATCGCCGCGACGGCGATGGCGCCATGAGCGATGCCCGAGGTCGAGCCCAGTCGATCTCCGTGACCCGACCGCCCGCCACGGTGAACGACGGTTCAACGGCGACACCGTTTCGGTAGGGGCGGTAGGTCCCCGCCGGCAGGTCGGGGAAGACGGCCGCATGGACAACTCGCGGACCTGCCCGCCGGGAGCGCACGACGTTGTGCACCGGGTGCGCCGACGATGTCCCGGCGCCCGTGATCTCGATCTCCTGCCCGACCAGGTCAGGCGGCGCGTACACGATCAGGGCGCCGGTGTCGCC
>JBOGDU010000301.1:0-7506 GCA_050743145.1 Jiangellaceae bacterium
TTCGGCTGCACTTCACCGTGGCCTCGTCAGCACCGACCGGGCACGACGGTCGGTCGAAATTTCCTTCGACCGAGTCCGCATAGGTAGCGATCCCCGGTGTAAATTTTTGGACTAGTTGCCAACACCAGGAGGCCATGATGACAACACCCACGGGGGCCGGCACCCCTGACATGCCGGAAAGAACACCCACCGGCACGACGCCCGGTGAGGACACCGGAACGGTGAAGCAGGCCGCCGGCACCGCCACCGAGGAAGCCGGCCGGGTTGCCGGCGTGGCGAAGGGCCAGGCGCAGGAGGTGGCGTCCGAGATCGGTACGCAGGCCCGCGATCTGGTCGGCGAGCTGAAGACCCAGGTCCGCGACCAGTCGATCAGCCAACGCGATCGTCTGGCGGACAACCTGCGCCGGTTCGGCGACGACCTGGACCAGATGCGGCAGTCGTCCACCGGCTCCGGGCTGGCGACCGACCTGACCGGAATGATGGCGACCAGGGCACGCGAGGTTTCGACCTTCCTGGGCGAGCACGAGCCCGGCGACCTGATCGAGGAGTTGCGTCAGTTCGCCCGGCGGCGTCCCGGCCTCTTCCTGCTCGGTGCCGCCGTTGCAGGCGTCGTGGCCGGTCGTCTCACCCGTGGGGCGGCGAGCAGTGGCTCGTCGTCGTCGAACGGTTCCGCGGGCCGGCACCGGGTGTCCGCAGAGTGGTCGACGACTCCGCCGTCGGCGAGCAGGCCGTTGCAGGGCACCACGATCGACGCCGGTGTCGGCGGAGCCGGCGTGCCGACCGGAAGCCTGGCCGACGACCCTGCCAGGACGGCCTCGCGTCGGCAGGGACGTGTTGCGTCGTCGGCAAGCAGTTCTGCCGGACTCCGTCCGGACGAGCCGCTGCTCGAGGACGAGGTGCGGCGGCCATGACCACGCCGTCGATGCCCGGACCGACCGATGGGGACGTGCGCCCCGACGTCGAGGCCCGGACCTTGGGCGACATCGTTGGCGAGATCGCCGAGGACCTGAGCCGGCTCGTTCGCCAGGAGATCGACCTTGCCAAGACGGAGGCGAAGCAGGAGGTGACCAAGCTCAGCAAGGGTGCGGGCATGCTCGGCGGTGCCGGGATCGCTGCGCACCTGCTCCTGCTCTTCGGGTCGGTCGCTCTGATGCTGGTCCTCGGTCGGGCCATGCCGCTGGACCTCGCCGCGTTGATCGTGGCCGTGGTCTGGGCGATCGTCGCCGCCGTGCTGGCCGCGCGGGGTCGGGGCCAGCTCCAGTCGTTCGACCCCAAGCTCGAGACAACCACGCAGACGCTGAAGGAGGATGTGCAATGGGCGAAGACACTGAGGGACTGAAGCGAGACATCGAGGACACCCGGGGAGAGCTCACGCGCGATGTCGACGCCCTGGCCGAGAAGGTGAGCCCGAGCCGCATGGTCGGACGCAGCGTGGAGCGTACGAAGGGTCGGCTGTCGGACATGAAGGACCGCGTGATGGGGACCGCTCAGGGCGCCGCCGGCTCGGTCGACGACGGAGTCTCCTCCGTCGGCGACGCAGTGACCGGGACGACGTCGGATGCGGTCGATGTCGTCAAGGAGAAGACGCAGGGCAACCCGCTCGCGGCAGGTCTCATCGTGTTCGGCGCCGGATGGCTGGTCTCGTCGTTGCTGCCGGCGAGCCAGAAGGAGAAGGAACTGGCCGCGAAAGCCGTCGACACCGCCAAGGAGTACGGAGAGCCGCTGGCGCACGAGGCGGCCGGTGTCGGTGCTGAGGTCGGCGAGGGCATGAAGGGCCGGGCCCAGGATGCCGTCGAGTCGGTCAAGTCCACCGCCGCCGAGGCAGCGTCGACGGTGAAGGACGAAGGTCGCTCGTCCGCGTCGACCGTGGCCGACGAGGTCAAGACCCGCAGCTGACCGCACGACGGATACGGCGCCCAGTCCGATGAAGGACTGGGCGCCGTATCGTCGGCAACTGGCTAGGAGGAGCTGCGGTCCCGATCGGCGGCCTGCGGATGCGGCTCGTCGGGAGCGGTTCCCTGCTCGCCGGGGATCGAGTCGGCCTTGACGGCACGTCGCTGGCCGAGCGGTCGAGGTTCGCCCTTCGTCGTGTCCTTGATGGTCTGCTGCTCCATCTCGGCGTTGATCTCGGCGCCGAGCAACGTCGCGTAGGCGGCCAGCCACAGCCACAGAAGCAGGACGATCACCCCGGCCAGTGAACCGTAGGTCCGGCCGTACGAGCCGAAGTTGTCGACGTAGACCGAGAAGCCGATCGATGCGACGACCCACAGGACGGTGGCCACGACGGCGCCGATCGTCAGCCAGCGGAACTTCGGCCCATCCCGGTCCGGGGCCCACCGGTACAGCAGCGCGAGGGCGATCAGTACCGCGACGACGAGCCCGAGCCAGCGGCCGACCTGGGCGACGGCCTCGACCCAGCCGGGCACGTCCAGGGCGTCCAGGACGACGGGAACGGCGGCGACGAGCGCCACGGCGACGACCATAAAGATGATCGCGCCCACCGTCATGCCGAGCGCCAGCGCCCTGCTCTTGACGAAGCCGCGTTTTTCCTCCTCGTCGTACGCGATGTTCACGGCGGTGATCAGGTTGCTGATGCCTCCGGACGCGGTCCAGAGCGCGAACACCAGGGCGATCACGAGGCCGACGCTCAGCGACCGCTCGGATGCGGTGGCCAGCGTCGTCATCTGCTCGGTCAGCAACGTCTCGGCGCTGGTCGGCAGCGCCTCGCCGAACGACTCCACCTGCTCTGCCACGTCCTCGGCGTCGCTCACGAGTCCGTAGATCATCACGACGGCGATCAGGGTCGGGACGATCGCTAGAAACGCGTAGAAGGCGACGCCTGCGGACAGCAGCGGCACACTGTCCTTCTTCGACTCTTTCCACGCCCGCTTGACGATCTGGAACCACCCGGGACGGGGGATCTCACTCGGGCGGTCTGCCTCGACACCGGGCACGGTCTGTGGATCGCGGTTCATGGGTCCCCACTTACCCGGTATCACGACGCGTACGCGGTAGCTGCGCGCGGTCCGCGGCCACACTCAGGACGGGGATGGCGGTCGCCGGCCGACTGGCCGAGGCGGATCTCGCCGGCCGATCTGGCCACCGCACCTGCCCAGACGCTCTGGTTCCTCGCCGTGATCGTCGCTGTGCTGGCCACGGCCGGGGGAGTTCCAGCACCGCACCATCCGCACCACGCTGCTGCACGCTCCCCATCGCGGCCGGGTGTTGACGGCCAAGGCGATGGTCACCGCCGCGTACGGCGCGCTGATCACATTGGCCGGAACGGCATCCGCCGTCGCGGTCGGTGCGGTGAGCCTGCGAGTCGAAGGCCTGCCGGCCGGCTCGTTCGGCGCTGACATGTGGGCCGTGGCGGCCGGCTCGGTTGCCATCGGTGCGCTGTGGGCGCTACTCGCCGCCGGGCTGGGCATGCTGGCGCGCAACGGCACTGTCGCCGTGGCCACCGTCCTGCTGTGGTGGCTGGTCCTCGAAGGGCTGCTGCCCGCCGTCACCGGCAACCCGGAGATCACGCGCTGGCTACCGGGTGGCGCGGCCAACGCCTTGCTCCTCCGCCGCGCGGACCTGTTCGGCACCCGACCCGAACGTCAACCCCGGGTGGCCGACCCTCAACGACGCTGGAACCGTCGCCTTCCACCGGATCTTCAACGACCGGGTCGGTGCGGAGCTCGTGTCCGGCGATGGCGGCCCGCTCACGGTGATCGCCGACACCGATGGGCCGTTCGCGTCCTTCGGCTTCTTCTCGACGGGTCGCCCGTCGCCGACCTGCGGTTCTGCGACGAGGCGCTCAACGACTCCGGACAGCTGGCAATTCAAGTGACATTCGACGATCCCACCGTGCCTGAGGGGAGACGTATCGCGATCTACCGAGCAACGCTCGCTTCGTAGGCGTGACCCCCCGGCCAGTGACGGTCCCGAGGCTCGCTTGGTGGCCGGTTCGTCGCTTCCGACAGGGGTTGGTCGAGGGCTCAGGCGACGGATGCGCGGTAGCCGCCAAAGGCCACGGGCGTCTCCCACACCCGTACGCCGAGCACCTCGCCACCGGCATCCCGCACGACCCGCGACAGCTCGTCGTGAAGCCACCGGGCGAAGACCTCGACGGTCGCCGCTTCGGCGTCATCCGGCCGGATGGTTTCCAGATCCTGGTCGGCGACACGCCCGATCACCTCACCGAGAGCGGCATCGAGCAGGTCGAGGTCGCACACCCAGCCCTTCCCGCGCAGACGTGAGCTCTCGACGACCAGCTCGACGCGGTAGTCGTGGGTGTGCAACTGCCCTTCCGGCCCGGCCATACCGGGCATGACATGCCAGGCCTGCACCTCGGCACTGGTTCCGACGGCGTACATGCCCCATCAGTAGCACAGGGCTGCGTGGACCAAACCATGGTCGCCGCGGTCTACGGCGGCGAATGCCTCGGCCGCGTCGGTGAAGGCATAGGTGTGCGTGGCGAGCGTCGTCAGCGGCAGCTCGTCGAGCATGGCCCGGGCGGCCTGTCGACGCCGCTGAACGGTCCACTCGGGCTGCTGGGCGACGGGGATGCTGGACACCTGGCTGGAGCGGATCGACAGCCGCCGGCGGTGGAACTCCGCGCCCAGAGGCAACGACACCGGCTTCGTCCCGTACCAGGACGCGACGAGGGCCGTTCCCTCGTGTGCCAGCAATGGCAGACCGGAGCCGAGCGCGGCCGGGTTGCCGCTCGCCTCGATCAGCAGCCGGGCTCCGCGTCCACCGGTGTCGGCCTGCACCGCTGCGTCCAGGTCGTCCGGCGCGACGGCGGGGACGGCGAACGGTAGCGCAGCTGTCCGCCGCCACTCCAACGGCTCACTCGCCACGACTCGGGCACCGGCCCGCACGAGCAATGCCGCTGTGAGCAACCCGACCACGCCCAGGCCGGCGACGACGACCGGCTCACCGTCGACGGGTCCGGCGTCTCGGGTCAGTTGCAGGGCAGTCTCGACGAGAGGCAGCAACGTCGCCACGCGCGGGTCCACGCCTCCCAGTGCGATCGCGTCGTCGGCGGGTACCACGAAGCGGTCCTGGTGCGGATGAAAGGCGAACACGAGATCGCCCTCAGCCAGGGCACCATCGCCGCGCTCTATGCGCCCGACGCAGCTGTATCCGTAACGGAACGGGTACCGGAAGGTTCCGCCCAATGTGCCGATCGTCTCGTCCAGCGCAACAGCAGGATCGATTTCACCGCGATAGGCGAGCAACTCGCTACCTGCACTGATTCCGGAGTAACTGGTGCGGACGAGCACGTCATGTTCGCCGATCTCCGCAACCCGCACCGGCGCCACCTCGATCCTGCGGGGGGCCGCGAAGAAGATCGCCTGTGCATCCACGGCGGTATCCTCGCTCACGACCGACGCAGCCCGTTTCGCTGCCCCGGACGGCGGGAACAGGGTGCATGGCAGGCAGCCCGCGGTGCGCGTACCCGTCGACGGAAAGGTACCTCGATGGAGAGACCGCGGCATGTGGCGACCGTCGCGTTACCGACTCCTTACGGTGAGTTCGACGGACACGCGTTCGAAACTCCTTCCGGCTATGTCTACCTGGCGCTCGTACGCGGGGAGGTGGCAACCGGCCCGGCGGTTCTCACCAGGCTCCATTCCGAATGCCTGACCGGCGACGCGTTGGGCTCGCTGCGCTGCGACTGCGGCATCCAACTGCGCTCGTCGCTGCGCGCGATCGCCGCTGAAGGGCGTGGCGTGCTGATCTACGCAACGGGCCAGGAGGGCCGGGGCATCGGGCTGATCAAGAAGCTCCTCGCGTACGTGGAGCAGGACCACGGGGCGGACACCGTCGACGCCAACCTTCGTCTCGGACTGCCCGTGGATCTGCGCTCCTATGACGACGCCGCCGCGGTTCTGGTCGAGCTCGGGGTGCGATCCGTCCGCCTGATCACGAACAACCCGGCGAAGGTCACCGGACTCGAAGCCGCCGGTGTGCATGTCGAACAGTTGCAGCCGATCCCGACCGCGGCGCACCTCCGAAACAACGGCTACGTCCGCACCAAGCAGCAGCGGCTCGGCCACCACGACGGCGCCACCCCGCTGAACGGCTGGAGCGAGCCCGTCCTCGACGTCACCGAGCTCCTGGGCACCATCCGGGCACATCCAGACCGGCCGTACGTCGTTCTCAAATACGCCCAGACACTCGACGGGCGCATCGCCACGGCCAGCGGTGACTCGAAATGGATCAGCGGCGCCGATGAGCGCGCCATCTCCCACTCGTTGCGCGCCGCCTGCGACGCAGTCCTCGTCGGTGTCGGCACCGTCGTCAGCGACAACCCACAGCTCACGGTGCGGATGGTCCCAGGCGCCTCACCCGTCCGCGTCGTCCTCGACTCGACCCTGCGCACACCGTCGACGGCGCGGATCCTCGACGATGCCGCGGCCACGATCCTGTTCACCACCGACAGGGCAACGCCCGGGCGGGTCGACGAGCTGCGGGCACGACAGATCGGTGTCCGACTGGTTCCGTCGGGGCCCGGCGGTGCGGACCTCCAGTCCGCATTGACAGACCTGCACGCCACCGGCGTCCGTTCGCTGCTCGTGGAAGGCGGCGCCAAGGTGATCACGTCCGTTCTCGCCGAGGGCCTGGCGGATCGGCTGATCGTCGCGGTGGCGCCGACCATCGTCGGGGCGGGCACCGAGGCGATCGGCGACCTTGGGATCAGCACGGTCGCTTCCGGTGTCCGGCTGACCAACCGTTCGCTGCACGTCATGGCCGATGACCTGCTGATCGCCTGGGACGTGGCCCCTCAACGACCGTGGACCTCTAGGCGATCGCGATAGGTTGGGTCGTGCCAGGCCAGCAAGTCCGACGGGGAGTCCGCCAGTGCCTACGCCATGGTCTGCGACTGCGCCCGCCGAGGCCGTCTGCGCGTCCGGTCCGCGGTCGCTGGTCACGTGAAGGCGGACCCGAGAATGAGGCTTCTGTCGGGGACGATCGCGCCGCTGGCCGTCGTGGCTGCGGCCGCATGCGGCGGGGACGACCCGCCCTCGCTGTTCTCACTGGCCCAGGAGACCGGATGCGACGCGCTTACCGAGGAGGAAACACAGGAGGTCTTCGTGCGGGAGAAGTTCACCTGCATCGAGCCCGGCGGTGAGACGACCACGGTTTTCACGTTCCACAACACGAACGCGCTCGACAATTGGCTCGAGGCGGCTGCGACCCTCGGCACGGTGGTCGTCGACCAGGGCGACACCTGGGTGAAGGTCGAGGACTAGCACGTAGTCCCCCCGGGCCGCGAGCCCTTCCTTGTGCAATCGGTTGCACGAAGCTGTCCGGCGGAAGCCGCCTCAAGGCACGACCGGACGAACGTCGATCGCGGGTCGCGTGCTGACCTGTCCTCGGCCCATCCCCGACGACCGGGGAGCGCGCGCCGGTCCAGTGGAGCCACGCACCTTCAGGGTTGGCGGAAGCAGCACCGCCCGCGCAGGCCGGTGTGGCTCGCGGAACGCGTCGAGCAACAAGCGGGCTGCTTCC
>JBOGDU010000302.1:0-4476 GCA_050743145.1 Jiangellaceae bacterium
GTTCGGCACGATGGACACCTACCTGCTCTGGCAGGTCACCGGCGGCCCGGACGGCGGCATCCACGTCACCGACGTCACGAACGCGTCGCGGACGATGCTCATGGATCTGCGCAGGCTGGACTGGGACGCCGCGATCTGCGCCGAGATGGGTATCCCGATGCCCGTGCTTCCCGAGATCCGCTCGTCCTCGGAGATCTACGGGCATGCTCGCGAGTCGGGCTTCCTCGGCGGGGTGCCGGTCTCCGGCATTCTGGGTGACCAGCAGGCGGCCACCTTCGGACAGGCCTGCTTCGAGCCGGGCGAGGCCAAGAACACCTACGGAACCGGCAACTTCCTGCTGCTCAACACCGGCACCGAGCCCGTGGCCAGCGACCACGGCCTGCTCACCACCGTCGCGTACCGGGTCGGTGCGGCCGATCCCGTCTACGCCCTGGAGGGGTCGATCGCGGTCACCGGCTCGCTGGTGCAGTGGCTGCGCGACAACCTGGGCCTCATCCGCGACGCGTCCGAGATCGAGGCCCTCGCCCGGACCGTCGAGGACAACGGCGGCGCTTATGTGGTGCCCGCCTTCTCGGGCCTGTTCGCGCCCTACTGGCGACCGGACGCCCGAGGGGTGATCGTCGGCCTGACCCGATTCGTCAACCGTGGACACCTCGCCCGGGCCGCTCTGGAGGCGACGGCCTTCCAGACCAGGGAGGTGGTCGACGCGATGCGGGCAGACTCCGGCGTCGAGCTACGAGAACTGCGCGTCGACGGCGGCATGGTCGTCGACGACCTGCTCATGCAGATCCAGGCCGACCTGCTCGGGGTGCCGGTCGTCCGTCCCGTCGTGACCGAGACGACGGCCCTCGGCGCGGCCTACGCGGCGGGAATCGCCGTGGGATTCTGGGCAGGACTCGACGACGTCCGCCGCCGGTGGGCCGAGGACCGGCGCTTCGTGCCGGGCCGCGACGACGCCTGGCGGGACCGGGAGATGCGCCGCTGGCGCAAGGCGGTCGAGCGCACCCTGGACTGGGTCGAGGACGACGGGTGAGAACGCCGGTCCGCCTCGACCCGACCGGACGTGCGGACGCCTGGCGCCGGTTCGAGCAGCACCAGTTCGACGTCCTCGTGATCGGTGGCGGGATCACCGGCTCGGGCGTCGCGCTCGACGCGGCGACCCGAGGGCTGTCGACCGCGCTGGTCGAGGCGCGCGACATTGCCAGCGGCACGTCGTCGCGGTCGAGCAAGCTGATACACGGCGGCCTGCGCTACCTCGAACAGCTCGATTTCGCGCTGGTCAGCGAGGCGCTCCGCGAACGCGAGCTCATGCTCACCCGGCTGGCACCGCACCTGGTGCACCCGGTGCCGTTCCTCTTCCCGCTGACCCACCGCGCCTGGGAGCGGCCGTACGTGGGTGCCGGTCTCGCCCTCTACGACGCGCTCGGCGGCGCCAGGTCCCTCCCTCGGCACCGGCACCTGTCCCGGCGAGCGGCGCTCGGACTCTGCCCGGCCCTGCGTCGTGACGCTCTCGTCGGGGCCGTTCGCTACCACGACGCCCAGACCGACGACGCGCGGCACACGCTCACGGTGGCTCGAACGGCGGCGCACTACGGCGCAGTGGTCCGAACGTCGACGCAGGCGACCCGGCTGGTGCGCGACGCCGGCCGGGTCGTCGGCGCGGAGGTTCGCGACGCCGAGACGGGCTCGACTGCGGTGATCCGCGCACGTGTGGTCGTCGCCTGCGCAGGTGTGTGGACCGACGAGGTGGAGGCGCTCGCGGGGGTCCGCGGCCGGTTCGACGTGCGCGCCTCGAAAGGCATCCACCTGGTCGTCCCACGCGACCGGATCGCGTCCGAGGTCGGTCTCATCCTGCGCACCGGGACGTCGGTGCTGTTCGTGATCCCGTGGGGAAACCACTGGATCGTCGGCACGACCGACACCGACTGGGTGCTGGACCTCGCCCACCCGGCCGCGAGCCGGACCGACATCGACTACCTGCTCGGCCAGGTGAACCGGGTCCTGTCCCGGCCCCTGACTCATGCCGACGTCTCCGGCGTGTACGCGGGGCTGCGTCCGCTGCTCGCCGGCGAGTCGGAGGAGACCTCTCGACTGTCACGCTCGCACGCCGCGGCGAGACCGATGCCCGGCCTCGTCATGGTCGCCGGGGGGAAGTACACGACCTATCGGGTGATGGCGGCCGACGCCGTTGACCTCGCGGTGCCCGACCTCGACCGCGTGGTTCCCGCATCTGTGACCGCCGCCGTGCCGCTGCTCGGTGCGGAGGGCTACCCCGCGCTGGTGAACCAGGTCGACGAGATGGCGGCGCGGTATGCCCTGCCGACGTGGCGGATCCGCAGGCTGCTGCGGCGTTACGGCGCGCTGATCTTCGAGGTGCTCGACCCGGCTGCCGACGACCCGAGGCTGCTCGATCCGTTGCCCGAGGCCGACGAGTACCTGCTCGCCGAGATCCGCTACGGGGCCTCCCACGAGGGTGCCCTGCATCTCGACGACCTGCTGACCCGGCGGACACGGGTGTCGATCGAGGTGCCGCACCGAGGGGTCCGGTCCGCACCCGACGCGGCGGCGTGCGTCGCCGAGGTGCTCGGCTGGCCGCCGTCGCACCAGGCGGCGGAGGTGGACGCCTACCGGGGACGGGTCGAGGCCGAGCTGCGGTCGCAGGAGTTGCCGGACGACGCCGCGGCCGACGCCGCCCGCCTGCTGGGTCCCGACACCCGTCGGATGCCGTTCCCGTCCCCTTCCTCCCCATGATCATGTCGATTTTGCGGCCCCATCAGGGGGCAAAATGGCTCTTCACAGTTGAGGGTGTAGTCCGGTCGACGCGTCGGTGGCCGGGTAGGGGTCGAGGTCTCCCGAGGATGGAGGTGACTATGATCTCGGGCTCGAAGTGCTCGGGCAGCGGTTGGAGCCCGATCGGGCGATTCTCCGGTGCCGGGTTGTCGAGCCCGACAGATGGTGTCGTCGCTGCGGATGCCAGGGCGCGGCCAGGGACACGGTGGTCCGGCGGTTGGCGCACGAGCCGTTCGGGTGGCGGCCCACGGTGTTGGAGGTCAGCCTCCGCTGATACCGGTGTAACGCCGCCTCCGACGACCCGGAACACGGACCGACGACGCGTCGCGAGCCGTCAGTCGCCGACGCTGCCGTCGATCATCTCGCGCAGGATGTCCGCGTGGCCCGCGTGCCGGGCGGTCTCCACGATCACGTGCAGGTACACCCACGTCAGCTCCCTGCCCCGCGGTGTGGTGACGGCGTAGTCGAGGCTGTGCTGGGCGGCGATCTCGCGGGAGCGGTCGCACTCCGCCTGGTAGGCGCCGATGACGTCGTCGAGCTTCTCGTTCGGCTCCAGCCGCAGGTCGGCCTCCGGGTCTGCGTCGGTCCACGGCGGCGTGGGCAGCTCCGCGGCGGGGATCTGCCCGATCTGCTCGGCGAACCCGCCCAGTTCCACCCACCGCAGGTGTTTGATCAGGCCGCCGAGGTTGGTGCCGGTCGGCACCGGGCTGCGCCGGGCGTCCTCCTCCGACACCCCGCGGGCCTTGCGCACGACGGCGTCGCGCAGGTAATCCAGGAACGTCTCGAGCTGCTCGCGCTCGCTGGCGGCGAACACGCTGCCGAGGATCTCACCGGGTCTAGTCATGGCCGGAACGTAGCACGCGGGCCGACCCTCGCACCGGGGCTATTTTTGGGCTCTTCGCAGTCGCAGTTGAGGGTGTAGTCCGGTCGGCGCGTCGGTGGCCGGGTAGGGGTCGAAGTCTCCCGAGGATGGAGGTGACTATGCCGTCCATCTGGAAGACCTCGACGTGTCTGACGCTACCTTCGCCCGCCCTGACCTGACCACGTTCGCTCGTCTTGATGATCTCGGGCTCGAAGTGCTCGGGCAGCGGTTGGAGCCCGATCGGGCGATTCTCCGGTGCCGGGTTGTCGAGCCCAACAGATGGTGTCGTCGCTGCGGATGCCAGGGCGCGGCCAGGGACACGGTGGTCCGGCGGTTGGCGCACGAGCCGTTCGGGTGGCGGCCCACGGTGTTGGAGGTCAGCCTCCGCCGATACCGGTGCACCGGGTGCGGTCACGTGTGGCGCCAGGACACGTCGCGGGCCGCCGAGCCGCGGGCGAAGCTGTCGCGACGTGGCCTGTGGTGGGCGCTGGAAGCCCTGGTGTGCCAACACCTGAGTGTCGCCCGCGTCGCCGACGCTCTGGGAGTCTCGTGGAACACCGCCAACGACGCGGTCCTGGCCGAGGGCCGCCGGGTCCTGATCGACGATCCGCACCGCTTCGACGACGTGCAGGTCATCGGCGTGGACGAGCACGTCTGGCGGCACACCCGGCGTGGCGACAAGTACGTGACCGTGATCATCGACCTGACGCCGATCCGCGACGGCACCGGGCCGGCGCGGCTTCTGGACATGGTCGCCGGCCGCTCCAAACAGGCGTTCAAGGCCTGGCTCGCCGAACGGGACAAGTCCTGGCGCGACAATATCG
>JBOGDU010000303.1:0-9441 GCA_050743145.1 Jiangellaceae bacterium
AGTACGGCGTCGACATGATGGGGATGGACGAGCCCGGCTACACCTCCGACCAGGAGCGGACGTCGGTCGACCCGGGGTTCTTCACTGTCGACGGGACCCAGTGCCGGGCGCCGCAGCCACCGCCGGAGGAGTACGGCGACGGTGTCGTCACGCCGCATGCCGTGTTCCTGGCGCTGCCCTACGCGCCGGATGAGGCGCTGGACAACCTGGCCCGCCTGCGTACCGACCTCGATGTGTACGGTGCCGGCGGATTCTTCGACGCGGTCGGGGTCCGAAGCGGACAGGTCGCCGAGCGGTACCTCGCTCTCGACCAGGGAATGATCATGGCGGCGATCGGGAACTACCTGCGCCACGACATGGTCAAGGGCTACTTCGTGGACGGGCAGTTCAAACACGCCATCCGTCCGCTGATCGCCATGGAGACGTTCTCGGCCCGGCCGTCCAGCGGGTAGCCGACACCGTGCCCCGGCCGCCGAATGTCCTGCTCATCACGGCCGACGACCATGCGGCGGCGGCGATCGGCTGCTACGGCAGCCGGGTCAACCGCACGCCGCAGATCGATCGGATCGCCACGGAGGGAATGCGCTTCGATCGAGCGGCCTGCACGAACTCGCTGTGCTCGCCGAGTCGCGCCACGATGCTCACCGGGACGCACAGCCACGTCAACGGCGTCACCACGTTGTCGACGCCGTTCGACGCCCGGCAGCCGGCGTTCCCCGCACTGCTGCAGGAGGCGGGATATCGGACCGGGCTGGTCGGCAAGTGGCACCTCGGGCACGGTGGCCACCACGACCCGCGGGGTTTCGATCACTGGGAGGTGCTTCCGGACCAGGGCGACTACCACGACCCGGCGTTCCTCACCAAGGGTGGTTCGCACGTTCGGCACGGCTACGCGACCGACGTGATCACCGACCTGGCGCTGGCGTGGCTGGACTCGGCGCGGGACGACCCCCGGCCGTGGTGCCTGCTCGTGCAACACAAGGCGCCACACCGACCCTGGGTGCCGGCACCTCGGCACGCACACTGGTACGAGGACGCCGACTTCGCCCTGCCGCAGACGTTCTTCGACGACTACGGGCACCGGGCCTCGGCGGCTCGGGAGGCCCGGATGCGCATCGACCGCGACCTGTGGCCGGCGGATCTCAAGGAGCCCGTTCCGGACGGGCTGGTCGGCGCCGCCCGGTCGCGTTGGATGTATCGCCGCTTCCTCACCGACTACCTGCGCTGCGTGGCGGCCGTCGACGAGAACGTCGGCAGGCTGCTCGACCGGCTCGACCAGCAGGGCGCATCGCGGGACACCGTCGTTGTCTACACCTCGGACCAGGGGTTCTTCCTCGGCGAGCACGGATGGTTCGACAAGCGGTTCATGTTCGCGGAGTCCCTGCGGATTCCGTTGCTGGTCCGCTACCCGGCAGAGGTGGCGGCCGGCTCGATGTGCGACGAGATCGTCCTGACCGTCGACCTCGCGCCGACCTTCCTCGACCTGGCCGGAGCATCCGTGCCTGCTCGTATGCAGGGCCGCAGCATCCGCGAGTTGCTGCGCGGGAAGCACCCGGCGGACTGGCGGCGGGTGGGCTACTACCGCTACTGGGAGCACTTGGACGGCATCCACCGCGTCGGTGCCCACTGCGGCATCTGGACGCGGAAACACAAGCTCGTGCACTACTACGGCGACGGCCGTGGCCAGCCGGGTGCGTCAAACGAGCGGCGTACTCCGGAGTGGGAGCTGTTCGACCTCGAGCGTGATCCGCACGAGATGCACAGCGTGTACGACGACCCGGCGTACGCAGCCGCGGCCGACCGGATGCGCGGCGAACTGGCTCGGCAGATCCGCCAGGTGGGTGACGAGCCGCCGGCCTCGCTCTCCCATCTGATGGGGACGGCGTCCACGGCTGGAGAGGGCAGGTGAGCATGGGCACGGGTGGGAGAGCGCGGGAGGAATTCGAGCGGCGGATCGGCCGCCGCAGCGATCGCGGCGGCGAGATCGACCAGGTCGAGCTGCCGGTACCGGCCGGTCTGACCGCGCGCACCGGCCGTCACCAGGTCACGCTCGACTGGGATCCCGTCGACGGCGCAGCCGGATACCTGCTGCACGTGGCGCCCGGGCCGGAGGGTCCCTTCGAGCCGGTGGACCATCGCGGGCGCGACGTGCTGGCCGTTCCGCATGGGCCGTACGTCGACACGACAGGGCAGCCGGGGGAACGGCGGTGGTACGCGGTAGCGGCCGTGGTCGACGTCGAGCGGGTCGGCGCGTTGTCCGAGCCGGTCGAGACCGCGTCGCTTCCTGCGGGCGACGGCACGGTCGAGATCGTGGTGGACGCCGGGCGGGTCGTGGGAGAGGTCCAGCGGCCGTGGCGGCCGATGATCGGCTCCGAGCATCTGTCCCACCTGTTGTCGACCGACAACACGGGCAACCGGCCGATCGGCGAGGAGCTTGCGGCGGCGCTGCGCGCGGCCCGCGACGTGCTCGGGGTCGAGGCGGTGCGGGCGCACGCGATCCTCTGTGACGACCTCGGTGTGTACCGCGAGGTCGGCGGCGCGCCCGTGCACGACTTCCGCGGTGTCGACCGCGTGTACGACACCGTGCTCTCGTTGGGCCTCCGACCGGTCGTGGAGCTGTCGTTCATGCCCCGCGATCTCGCGGCCGACCCCTCGAAGACGGTCTTCGAGTACGGCGCGATCGTGTCGCCGCCGAGGGACTGGGGCCGGTGGTCCGACCTGGTTCGCGACCTGGTCGCCCACCTGGTCGACCGGTACGGGTTGGCGGAGGTCCGCGACCACTGGTCGTTCGAGGTGTGGAACGAGGCCAATCTCGACGTCTTCTGGTCGGGCACGCCGGAGGAGTACTTCCGCCTCTACGACCTGTCCGCGGCCGCCGTGAAGTCCGTCGACCTCGCGCTGCGGGTGGGCGGGCCGGCGTCGGCCGCGGCCGGGTGGATCGAGCAGACCCTTGCACACGTCGACAGCTCCGGGTCGGCGCTGGACTTCGTGTCGACCCACACCTACGGCAGCCCTCCGTTGGACCTGCGGCCGATGCTCGACCGGTACAGGAGGGCAGGCACCCCGCTGTGGTGGACCGAGTGGGGGGTGAGCCCGACCCACTTCGACGCCGCCAGCGACTCGGTGTTCGGGGCGGTGTTCCTGCTGCGGGGCATGGCCTCGGCGATGGGACGGATCGACGCCCTGTCGTACTGGGTGGTGTCCGACCACTTCGAGGAGCTCGGCCGGCCGCCGGCGCTGTTCCACGGCGGTTTCGGCCTGCGGACCGTCGGCGATCTGCGCAAGCCGCGCTGGTGGGCACTCGAGCTGCTGGAGCGGCTGGGTGTGAGCCGCCTCGAGGTCACGGCCGCTGGCGACGGGGGAGGCTCGTTGGTCGAGGCTCTGGCCGCAGGCCGTGACGACGGCACGGTGGCGGTGCTGGTGTGGAACGGGACGCTCGACCAGACGAAGGCAGGCGGCGACAGCGCCCTCGAACGGACGGTGCGAATCAGCGTCTCCGGCCTGGCAGACGGGTCGTACCGGCTCAGTCACCACCGGGTCGACGCGGAGCGGTCGAACGTCAGCGGCGCCTGGGCGCGAATCGGCGGCGGCGCAGCGTGGCCGGACGAACGCCAGTGGGCGGAGCTGAGGGCTGCCGACCGGTTGGAGGACCTGCACCCGCCAGAGACCGTTCAGCCGGTCGACGGCTCGGTTGTCGTCGAGTTCGACCTGCCGATGCCCGGTATCTCGTTCCTCGAGCTCACCCCGCGATCCACCTGAGGTCAGCGCTGCTTTCCCAGTGATCCACGTGAGGTTGGTGCTGCCCGGCAGTGATCCACGTGAGGTTTGTGCTGCCCGGCGGTGATCGACGTGATGTTCGTGTCGAGGAGGCGACACGAACATCACACAGCGGTGGACCGAACCTCACGCCCATCACCGGTCGGCGGCTCGAACCCCCCAGGGTGCTGGACCTCTGTCCACATGAGGTGAATCGCAGCGGTCACCGTCCACAGCGGATCCGAACACGCGGCCGCCGCGACGCCGATACGGCAAGGCTGCCTGCCATGAACCTGCCGCCGGGCCTGGTGCGCCTTGCTGCCTCCCAGGACGGGATCGTCACTCGCCGGCAGGCACTCCAGCATGGACTGACAGTCGGAGCCCTGCGTCACCTTCTGGGCCGCGGCGGCCGGTGGCAGCGCATGGTGAAGGGCGTGTACGCCACCTTCACAGGTCCGACCCAGGAACGGCATCTGATCAGGGCGGCACTTCTCTACGCCGGGCCGAACGCGATGGTCACGGGCAAGACCGCATGCCGGGCCTATGGCCTGAAATATGTGCCGGCGATCGGCCGTCCCGAGATCCTGGTCCCGGATCCCGTCCAGCGAGCAAAGGTTCCGATCGCGCGAATCCGGCGCACGCGCAAGCTGCCGGTTCCGCGTCAGGTCCGATCGTTCCCATGCGCACCACCGGAGCACGCGGCTGTCGAGGCGTGCCGTGACCAGCTCGTTCTGCGACCGGTGCGAGCGTTGCTGTGCGAGGTCGTGCAACGAGGGCTCGCGACACCGGATCAGCTCGTCACCGTCCTCGCCGGCGGGCCATCGGCAGGCAGTGCCTTGCCGCGACGGGTGCTGGACGACGTCATGGCAGGGTGCCGGTCGGCAACCCGAATGCGAGTTGCGCGAACTCCTGACGGGCAGCCACGTTCTGCCCGAGGCCCGTTGGAACCATCCGTTGCCCGACCCACGTGGCGAGGGCCTCGTCCCTGACGCGTGCCTGGACGAGGCTCATCTCGTGATCGAGGTCGATTCGGTCGAGTGGCATCGGTTCGGGGACGCGCCGGAGACGACAGAACGCCGCCGCGCACGGCTGGCGGCACTGGGCTGGACGGTGCTGCCCGTGTCGCCGCGTCGTATCCGTGAGGAACCCATGGCCGTGCTTCGCGAGATCGAGGCCGCCTACCTCGCCGGGATCGCCCGTGCAGGGGGTCGCACCAAGGCCATGTGAACCGTTGTCGCCCTGCGTGGTTCATGGTCGGACCGCCCGATGCAAGGACGTACGTGGGCCCTAGTCCGCCTGCACGCGGCCGCCGAGATGCTGGGCCAGGAAGAGTTCGGCGGCGGCGTAGAAGCGCTCTCGGTTCTCCGGGCGGGCGAGCCCGTGGCCCTCGTCCTCGAAGAGCAGGTACTCGTGGTCGATGCCCTTCCTGACCATGGCCTCGACGATCTGCTCCGCCTCGACGACGGTCACCCGCGGGTCGTTCTTTCCCTGCGCGACCAGGATCGGGATCGCGATGTCGTCGACCCGGGAGAGCGGGGAACGCTCCCAGAGCAGGTCGCGCTCGGTCTCGGGATTGCCGACCTTGGTGTGGAAGATCGCGATCTGCGGCTTCCAGTACTCCGGCACCGAGGCGATCAGCGTCATCAGGTTGGACGGCCCGACCATGTCGACGGCGCAACGGAAGACCTCGGGCGTGAACGCCGCCCCCACGAGGGCTGCGTAGCCTCCGTACGACCCGCCGTAGATGCCCACCCGGTCCCGGTCGATGCTGCCGAGCGCCACCAGATGGTCGACAGCGTCCAGCAGGTCGGTGTGCATGGCCCGACCCCACTCCTTGTCACCGGCGTTGCCGAAGGCCTTGCCGTACCCGGTGGAACCGCGGAAGTTGACCTGGACACAGACGTAGCCGCGGTTGGCCAGCCACTGAGCCTCTGGGTCATAACCCCACGTGTCGCGGTGCCAGGGACCACCGTGGACGTCGACGACGGCCGGCAGGCCGACGCGTTCGAGCCGCGGCGGGTACGTGACGTACCCGTGGATCGTAAGGCCGTCGCGGGCCGTGAACCGGAACGGCTCCATCACGGCGAGCTGGTACGAGTCCAGCGCGGGTTTGTGTGCGAACAGGAACGTCAGCTCCCCGGAGTCGCGGTCGTAAAGGTGGTAGTGGACCGGGCCGTCAGAAGGCGTCTCGCTGACCAGCCAGCGCCGGTCGGTGCGCTCGCTGCGCGAGATGCTGACCTCGCCGCGCAACCGTGAACGCAACGCGTCGATCTCGGCGCCGAGGACAGGATCCAAGTGAACCCACTCCTCGCGCTCCTCGAGAAACACGACCGACTGCGGCTCGAGCGTGTCCGGGTCGCTGAGCACGGCCGCGACGTCGTACGACGGGTCCTCGGCCAGGACTGTCTCGGCCCCCGTGACGAGGTCGACCCGGAGCAGCCGCGACGCGTTGACGCCGACGCTGGACAGCAGGAACAGCGAAGATCCGTCGCGGCTGAAGCCGTATACGCCGGTGGTGGCGACGTCCTCGGGCGCGATCTCGAGCCACGGCGCATCCTGCCCTGTGGCCCGGTCGCGCTGGTAGACGACCGCACCGCCCTCGGGTGTCATGGTGACGCCACCCCGCACGGACAGGTCGGAGTCGACCAACCAGCCGGCATAGCCGGGATTCGTCTCCACCTTGTCGAAGGCACCGGAGGACAGGTCGAACCGGTAGACGTCGTGCAGCGACGGGTTGTCGGCGTTGAGCCCGATGAGCACCGTGTCCGGATGCCACCGGTTGTGCCCGAGGATCATCGCGTGTACACCCTCGCCGGGTGTCACGAGCTGCGACTCGCCCGTCTTCAGGTCGAGGGCGTACAGCCGCCAGTCCTCGTCGCCGTCGGTGTCCTGCAGGTACCCGAGGGTCCGGTCGTCGTGACAGAACGCGAACGTGCGTACGCCGCGGCCCCGGTCGTGCGTCACGGGTCGCGCGGCACCCAGGTCGTCGGCGGGTCCGACCCAGACGTTGAGAACGCCGTCTTCAGGAGCGACGAAACCGAGCAGGGTTCCGTCCGGCGACAGCGCGGGACTGATCCGGTCCGGATTTCCGAACAGCACGTCACGGGGGATGAGGGGCACGGATGGGTCGGTGGTCGTCACAGCGTTGATCTCATCACGGACGGTGAGGGTCGCCGGCGGTCGGCCCCGGTCGGAGCCCTACCCTCGATGCCCGTGCAACGCCGCCGCTCTGTCCTTGCTGCGCTCGTCGTCGCGGCGACACTCGGCGTGGCGTCGTGCTCGGACGGCGACGAGGCGGCGGCGCCGCCGAGCCCGACGATGTCCGTGACGTCCCAGCCCCTGGGCCCCGAACTGCCGGACGACGCTGCCGTGCGTGCGGCGCTGTCGGACTACTACGCAGCAGTCAACCGAGCTGTGACCGACCGCTCGGTGGCCGCCCTCGACGCCGCGACGACACCGGACTGCCCGTGTCGCGACCGGTACGTGCAGGTGATCGACCGCCTGAACGAGCAGGACGTGACGACCTCGGGGTTCTTCGTCACGGGAGTCGCGAGTGGCGAAGTGACGCTGGAACGCGACAGCGCGACGCTGGCATCGATCGAGACCACCAGGCGTACGACGTGATCGGCGCCGACGGCGAGGTCGTCGACCACGTCGGCCCCGCGCAGACCCTGGTCGTCTTCACGTTCACCGCCGCGGGCGGAGACTGGCTGGTGTCGGGTGCGGACGAGGACGTCTGATCCACTCTGTGAACGCCCTGTGGGTGAGCCGGTCCATGCGGCCGCCGGCCCGGTAGCGTGAACCGGTGAGTGAACCGGACGTTGCAGTCGCAGAGCGCCGTGTGCGCGAGTTGCTGACGTCGGCTGTCGACGCGATCGGTGGCACCGAACGCCCTGGCCAGGTCGAGATGGCCGAGGCGGTGGCCGCCGCCATCGACTCCGGAGAGCACCTGCTCGTCCAAGCCGGCACCGGCACCGGCAAGTCGCTGGCCTACCTGGTCCCGGCCCTGCTGCACGCCGACCGGACCGGTGGCCCGGTCGTCGTCGCGACGGCGACACTCGCTCTGCAGGCACAGCTGGTCGACCGCGATCTACCACTGCTTGCCGAAGCGGTCGAGCGACACCTGGACCGACCGCTGCAATGGGCGACGCTGAAGGGCCGGGCGAACTATGCCTGCCTGCACCGTGTGCGCGACGGTGTGCCGGACGAGCAGGGCGAGCTGCTCCCGGTGGTGGACGGAACACTCGGTGTCCTCGGCGCCGACGTGATGCGAGCCCGCACGTGGGCCGAGGAGCAGGCGTCGGCAGGGGCGACCGGGGACCGCGACCGGCTCGACCCCGGCGTGAGCGACAGGGCCTGGAGTCAGATCTCCGTGACCGCCCGCGAGTGCCTCGGTGCCCACCGGTGCCGCTACGGCAGCGAGTGCTTCGCCGAACGGGCCCGGGCCCGCGCCGGCACCGTGGACGTGCTGGTAACGAACCACGCGCTGCTCGCGATCGACGCGACGGAAGGCGTTCCCGTCCTGCCCGAACACGACGTGGTCGTCGTGGACGAGGGCCACGAGCTTGTCGCGCGCGTCACCGGCGTCGCGACCGCCGACCTGTCACCGGCGTTCATCGACCGGGCGGCCAGGCGTTCACGTTCGTTCGTCGACGACGAGGCGGCCGGGAACCTGGTCGATGCGGGGGAGACGCTGCGTCGAGCGCTCGGCGAGGTCGAACCGGCCCGGCTGGACGAGCTGCCCGAGGTGCTGGCGGCGGCGGTCGCCGGCGTACGCGACGCGGCCCGCGCCGTCCAGTCGGGATTTTCATCCGCCGGCGCGGGGGAGCGGGAGGCCGATCTCGAGGCCGGCCGGCGGACAGCCAAGGCGGCGGTCGATGAGGTGTTCGGGACCGCGGAGCGTGTGGCCGTGCACAGCGAGCACGACGTCGTGTGGGTGGACGAGCGTGAGAGCGGTCCCCGGCTGCTTCGCGTGGCGCCCCTGTCCGTGGCCGAGCTGTTGCGCGACCAGGTGTTCGGTTCGGCCACGGTCGTGGCGACGTCGGCGACGATGGAGCTCGGCGGCTCGTTCGACGCCGTCGCGCGCTCGTTCGGTCTGGTGGGTGAGGGCTCGCCGGACTGGCGGGGCCTCGACGTCGGCTCGCCGTTCGACTACGCGCGGCAGGCGATCCTCTACGTCGGGCGCGACCTGCCGCCTCCGGGTCGCGACGGGCTCCGGCCGGAGGTGGTCGATGCGCTGGTGGAGCTCATCTCGGCGGCGGGCGGTCGGACGTTGGGCCTGTTCTCGTCACGGCGAGCGGCGACGGAGGCCGCCGTCGCGGTTCGCACGAAGCTGCCCGAGGTGCCGGTGCTCTGCCAGGGAGACGACGTCGTGCCCACGCTCGTGCGGCGGTTCAGCGACGACGACCGGACCTGCCTGTTCGGCACGTTGTCGTTGTGGCAGGGCGTCGACGTGCCGGGCGGCGCCTGTCAGCTCGTCGTGATCGACCGGCTGCCGTTCCCGCGACCCGACGATCCGTTGATGTCGGCGCGGCAGAGAGCTGTCGAGCAGGCCGGAGGCAACGGGTTCATGTCGGTGGCCGCGACCCATGCGGCGCTGTTGCTGGCGCAAGGAGCCGGCCGGCTGATCCGGCGGTCGACCGATCGCGGGGTCGTGGCCGTGCTGGACCCCCGCCTGGTGAGCGC
>JBOGDU010000304.1:0-5718 GCA_050743145.1 Jiangellaceae bacterium
CGACCGCCGTGCGTGTCCTCAGCACTCTGCTGAGACCTGATGCCGGCCACGCGCGGGTGGGTGGGTACGACGTCATCGACGACGCCCACCAGGTGCGCCAGCTCATCGGCCTGACCGGGCAGTACGCCGCGGTCGACGAGATGCTCACCGGCACCGAGAACCTCCTGCTGATCGGCCGGCTGCTCGGTCATCCCAAGAGGCAGGCCAAACAACGCGCCCGCGAGTTGTTGGCCGACTTCGGGCTGGCCGATGCGGCGGACCGGGCGGCGAAGACCTACTCCGGGGGCATGCGGCGTCGGCTGGATCTCGCGGCGAGCCTGGTGGGCCGCCCGCCGATGCTGTACCTCGACGAGCCCACCACCGGGCTCGACCCGCGTGCGCGCAGCGATCTGTGGAACCTCATCCGCACCCTGGTGGCCAGCGGGGTCACGGTGCTGCTCACCACGCAGTACCTGGACGAGGCCGACGAGCTGTGCGACGAGATCGTGGTCATCGACCACGGCCGGGTGATCGCCTCGGGTACGCCGGGCGAGCTGAAGGCCAAGACCGGCGCGCAGACGCTGGCCGTGCGGCCTGAAGACGAGATGCATCTGCCCGTCGTCACCGCGGTGGTGGGCGAGCTCGCCAAGGTGACGCCCGACGTCGAAGGACAGCTGGTCACCGCGGCGGTCACCGACCCGGCTGTGCTGCCGGCCGTGGTGCGCCGCCTCGACGACGCCGGAGTGGTCGTCACCGAGTTGGCGCTGCGCAGCTCCAGCCTGAACGAGGTGTTCCTGTCCCTGACCGGGCACCCCGCCGAAGACGACGAAGAGACCGAAAGGACCCCGGCATGAGCGCCGCCACTGCGACTGCACCCACGGCTCCGGATCTGCATCCGAGCGTCAGCCCGATCGAGGGCGTGCGGCAGAGCCTCACCCTGGCCTGGCGCACCGTCGTACAGGTTCGGCACAACCCGTGGGAACTCGGCGACTTCAGCATCCAGCCGATCATGTTCGTACTGCTGTTCACCTTCGTGTTCGGCGGGGCGATCGCCGGCGACACCGGTGCATACCTGACGTTCATGCTGCCGGGCATGATCGTGATGAACATGCTGTTCGTCACGATGTACGTCGGCACGGGACTCAACACCGACCTCACCAAGGGCGTGTTCGACCGGCTCCGCTCGCTGCCGATTGCCCGATGGGCTCCCCTCGCCGGGCGGATCGCTGCCGATCAGGTCAAGCAGGCGTGGTCGATCGTTCTGGTGCTCGCCGTCGGCATGGTGCTCGGTTTCCGCTTCGGCACCAACGTGGCGTCAGTACTCGCCGCCATCGCGCTGCTGCTGGTCTTCGCACTGGCCTTCTCGTGGGTCTCGGTGCTGGTGGGGGTGCTGGCCAAGGACCCGGAGCGGGTACAGATCTTCGGGTTCACCGCTCTGTTCCCCATCACCTTCGTCAGCAATGTCTTCGTGCCCGCAGAGACCATGCCCAGCTGGCTGCAGGCGTGGGTGAACGTCAACCCGGTGTCGATCCTCGCCGATGCGTGCCGTGGGCTGATGCTCACCGGTGCCGAGGCGACGCCGATCATCCAGTCGTTGGTGTGGGCTGCCGTGATCGCCGCGGTCTTCGCCCCGTTGTCGGTCTGGGCGTTCAAGCGCCGCGTCTGACGACGGTGACAGATCGAGTTGTCAGGGTCGTCACGGCGCCGACGTGCGCCGATTCGGGCCCCAGGCCCTGACAACTCGGCCCATCGCAGGCGTTCTGACCGCATGTCCCTGTCAGATGGCGGTGCGAACATGTGTTCGTGGCGACAGCGGCGACGATCCTGCACGCCGATCTCGACGCGTTCTACGCGTCGGTCGAGCAGCGCGACGATCCTCGCCTGCGCGGCCGTCCCGTGATCGTCGGAGCCGGTGTCGTGCTCGCGGCCAGTTACGAGGCCAAGGCGCTGGGGGTGCGCACCGCGATGGGGGGCACTCAAGCCCGTCGGCTGTGCCCGCGGGCGATCGTCGTCCCGCCCCGGATGTCGGCCTACGCCGAGGCGAGCAAGGCGGTGTTCGAGGTCTTCGAGCGAACGACGCCGCTGGTCGAAGGGCTCTCGATCGACGAGGCGTTCCTCGAGGTCGGCGGGCTGAGGCGGATCTCTGGCTCGCCCGTCGACATCGCCGTGCGGTTGCGCCGCGACGTGCTCGAGCGGGTCGGCCTGCCCATCACGGTGGGAGTGGCCAGGACGAAGTTCCTCGCCAAGGTGGCCAGCGGCGTGGCCAAGCCCGACGGACTCCTGGTCGTTCCGCCCGACGCTGAGTTGGCCTTCCTCCACCCCCTTCCCGTCGAGCGGCTCTGGGGGGTCGGCCATGTCACTGCCGGCAAGCTCCATCGCCAGGGAGTCATGACCGTTGGCCAGGTTGCCGAACTACCCGAGAGAACGCTCGTCTCGATGCTCGGGCCGGCGGCCGGGCGGCATCTGCATGCACTTGCCCACAACCGCGATCCGCGGCCGGTACAGGTCGGCCGCCGTCGGCGCTCGATCGGTTCGCAGCGAGCGCTCGGTCGCATGCCGAGATCGGCCGAGGCGTTCGACGCCGTCGTCGTGGCCCTCGTCGACCGTCTCGGCCGTCGGCTGCGGGCTGCCCGTCGGGTCTGCAGCACCGTGGTACTCCGCTTGCGCTTCGACGACTTCTCGCGAGCGACCAGGTCGCACACCTTGCCGGAGGCGACCGCGCAGACTCAGGTGATCCTCCGTACGGCACGGACGCTGCTGACGACAGCCACGCCGATGATCCGACGTCAGGGCCTCACGCTCATCGGGGTGTCCCTCAGCAACCTCGACGACGACGATGCCGTCCAACTCGTGCTGCCGTTCGATCGTCACGACGCCAGTGCGCTCGATGCCACCCTCGACACGGTGCGAGACCGGTTCGGATCCACGGCCATTACCCGGGCTGTCCTACTCGGGCGCGACCCCGGCCTGGCGGTGCCGCTCCTGCCCGACTGACGAGCCCACGGCGACGGTGCAGCCGGACCCCTCGAAGGGTGAACGGATTCGGCTACGCCACCGCGGCAGTCGCGGGTATGTCGTCGCGGTGGCGTCGAGTTCGGGGAGCCTGGAGCATGCGCACCAGGTCACCCGGAGTCTGACCGATGAGCCGAGAGGCCGTGCGCGTCAGGTGAGCCTGATCGGCGAAGCCTGCGTCGGCGGCCGCCAGAGCGATGGGCTTGTCCGCCAGGCCGACCATGGCAGTGCGAAGACGCCGCCATAATCGCAAACGTGCCGGCGACGCACCGGTGAGATCATGGATCAGCGTGCGCAGACGTGAGGGCGACAACCCGACGTCGGCCGCCACGTGTGTGACGCACTCGGTCGCGGGCAGTGCCCGCAGCGCCGCAGCAACGCGAGGGTCGATGGCGACGGCCGGGGGCAGTAGTGCCCGCTGCCGCAGATAGGTCACGGTTTCTCGGGCGCTCTCGTCGGGGTCAGTGAGACAGACCGCGGACCACACGTCAGCCAGGTGCTCCACCGTCGCGGCATCCAGTGGGACGGCACTGCCGCGTCCCCGCCCGAGGCCCTGGTACCACGGATCGATGAACACCGTGAGGTGACCGGCGTTGCTGACGGCGCGGTATGAGAGCTGCGGCGGGAAGATCACCCCAGACTCGCTTCGGCCCGGGCGCCGGCCGGTCGACCACTCGATCGTCCCGGCCGGCGGCAGCAGGATGGTCCACTCGGGATGCGTGTGCTCCGACCCCGCCTGACCAGCAGGGACATGGAGGACCATCGTGTGTGCTCCCGCCACCAGCCGGGCGAGCGCGGGTGGCTGTCCGCCGTGACATCCATCGATCATGCTTCGACGCTAGGGAGGTCGCGCACCGCCGATAAGACACCGGATCGGTGGTCTTCGACCGATCCCCAGCTCTGGGCATCCGGGACCCGGTACCCGAGCCGATCCGTGACCGATGCGGCGCGCACCGCACTGCCCGGCACTGACGGCGGATCAGTCGCGAGTGTCAGCCCGCCGGGCCACCTGGGCCAGCGCTCGACTCGGGGAATCGTGGGTGATAGTCACGCCGGAGCTGGCCGATCCGCCGGTAGGCCATCGCCGCGAGCATCACCACGGTCGCGAGCGCCACCACGAACCCGACCGCAATCTGGACTTCGATCGGCCAGCCGAAAGTCTGGCAGACGATGCTGGCAAAAGTGCCGGTGACCACCGAGTCGATGATGCCGACGATCACGGGGGACCCGCAGAGCAGGTGGGCCACACCGACCTCGCTGCGGAAGCTGTACGTCCGAAGCACGCTCAGCTCGTCGTCGTGATGACTGGTGACGAAGTAGGGATCGAGCTCCGGCGCAAGCTCGAGGTAGGCGTGGCGGAGCCGGTTCATCCCCACAACGAGCCAAGCGTCCTCGACATCGGCCTCGACCAGTCGGATGTAGGTCCCCAGCCCGACGAGGAGAACGATGGGAAGCACAAGGAGCGCGAAGACGCGAAAGCCCGCGTCGAAGCCAGTCGCCTGCGCCACCAGGGACAGCGCGATGACCGCGGCCGAGAGGACCGTCAGGAAGGTGCCGGTCCGGCTGAAGATCTCGTTCCAGGTCATGCTGCGCGTCGCGAGCAGGCTCCAGTGTTCGGTTGCCAGGATCTGAACGCGTAGCGGGGCCGCGCCCCCGCCATTGTCGAGCGGTGGCGGCAGAGTCGTGGCTGAATCCCGCTTCATCGTTCCTCCCTGACGGGGCGTGGTCTCCGATGTGCGCCTGATGCGCTGTCGCGTCCCCGAGACCACCACATCTACCAGGCCTTGATGACACAGGCCTGTTCCCTCCTGAGAGGTGATCGTTCCATCACCAGCTCTGGAGACCGGGGAATGGCGCGTGGCGCGCGTTCTGTTCAAGACCGCGTCAGGACCGGCGGGCACCGTCGTGGTGTCCGGTCTGCTCGGAATGAACGGTGCCGCCAGATGAAGCTATCGACCACCTCTCTCGCCCGTGCCTGCATCCGCCACCCGGGGCGCACCCTTGCCGCATGGGGCCTGGTACTCGCAGGGTCGATCACGGCCCTCGCCTTCGTGTTGACCGGATTCACCTCCGACGCGGCCGTGACGAACAATCCGGAGTCCGAGCGGGCCGAGGACCGAGTCCTCGCGGCTTTCCCGCCCGATCCGGAACGTGAAGTCTCCGATCTGATCGTCGTGCGCTCGTCGGGCCTGACGGTCGACGACGACGAGTTCCGCACGTTCGTCGACGGGCTCGTGCGCGAGAGCCGCGAGACAGGGGTCGTGAGTAGCGCCCAGACCTACGTCGACGTCGACGACCCGTCGCTGGTCTCGGCAGATCGCCAGGCGACCCTGATCCCCGTCAACATCGGCGACGTCGACGACGCGGGCGAGGTCATCGACGTCGTCGAACGGGCAGACGCCGATCCGGAATTCGCGGTTGCGATCACCGGCGACACAACGCTCGACTTCGACTTCAACGAGTTGTCCGCGCGCGATCTGGAGGAAGGCGAGCTCCAGTTCGGGCTGCCGGCGGCGCTGCTGATCCTGCTGCTCGTGTTCGGCACGGTCGTCGCGGGCCTGGTTCCGTTGCTGATGGCGATCGTCGCGATCGTCACCGCACTCGGGCTGGTAGCGCTGCTCACCCAGCTGTTCGAGCTGTCGATCTTCACCACGAACATGCTCACCGGCATGGGGCTCGCGCTCGGGATCGACTACGCGTTGTTCGTCATCTCCCGCTACCGCGAGG
>JBOGDU010000305.1:0-8648 GCA_050743145.1 Jiangellaceae bacterium
GCCCTCGTCGCCGTGATGGCCAGCGCCATCAACTACAACACCGTGTGGACGTCGATCTTCGAACCGATGGACACGTTCGGCTTCCTCCGCCGCTATGGCCGGACGTCGCCGCTGGCCAAGCGGCACGACCAGCCCTACCACGTGATCGGCTCCGACCTGGCCGGCGTCGTGCTGCGCACCGGACCGGGCGTGCACGCCTGGCAGCCCGGCGACGAGGTGGTCGCGCACTGCCTGTCGGTCGAGCTGGAGGCGCCGGACGGCCACAGCGACACCATGCTCGACCCGGAGCAGCGGATCTGGGGCTTCGAGACCAACTTCGGCGGGCTCGCCGAGCTGGCCCTGGTCAAGTCCAACCAGCTGATGCCGAAGCCGGGTCACCTCACCTGGGAGGAGGCGGCCTGCCCCGGCCTGGTCAACTCGACCGCCTACCGGCAGCTGGTCTCGCGCAACGGCGCCGGCATGAAGCTGGGCGACGTCGTGCTGATCTGGGGGGCGTCCGGCGGCCTCGGTTCGTACGCCACGCAACTCGCCCTGGCCAGCGGCGCGACACCGGTCTGCGTCGTGTCGAGCCCGGAGAAGGCCGAGATCTGCCATCGGATGGGCGCGGAACTCGTCATCGACCGGGCCGCGGACGGCTACCGGTTCTGGCGCGACGAACAAACCCAGGACCCGGCCGAGTGGAGACGGCTGGGCGTCCGCATCCGCGAGCTCACCGGCGGGGACGACCCCGACATCGTCTTCGAGCACCCCGGCCGGGAGACGTTCGGTGCCAGCGTCTACGTCGCCCGCAGGGGAGGCACCATCGTGACCTGCGCGTCGACGTCCGGCTACGTCCACGAGTTCGACAACCGGTACCTGTGGATGAACCTCAAACGCATCGTCGGATCCCACTTCGCCAACTACCGGGAGGCGTGGGAGGCCAACCGCCTCGTGGCGCGCGGCCGCATCCACCCGACGCTGTCGCGCACCTATCCGCTCGACCAGACCGGTCAGGCCACATTCGACGTCCACCGCAATCGGCATCAGGGCAAAGTCGGAGTACTCTGCCTAGCGCCTGAGGAGGGGCTCGGCGTCCGGGACGGGGAGACACGGGTAACCCACCTCGAAGCCATCAGCAGGTTCCGCAACGTGTGACCGTTCCTGTCAAAGGGGCGGCACCCCCTGACGAGGGAGATCATGGACGAGGCACGGGACACGATCACGTTACGAGAGACGGCCGAGGACGGGCTGTCGATCTTCGATTCCAACCCCACCGGCGGGTTCACCCAGGTGATGCGCGGGTTCGACCGGGTCCAGGTCGAACAGCACGTCCGGCAGCTCGAGGCCGCCCTGGCCCAGCAACGCACCCGGACCAAGGAGCTCGACAAGCAGATCGTGCGGCTCCGCCAGGAGCTGGCCCAGGCCACCACGTCGCTGCGCGAGGTCGACCAGCCCTCCTACTCCGGGCTCGGCGCACGCATCGAGCATCTGCTCCGGCTGGCCGAGGAGCAGGCATCCGAGCTGGTCGGCCAGGCCGAGGCCGAGGCCCGCGAGGCCCGTACGGTGGCGCAGTCCGACGCCGCCGAGATGCGCGGCGCCGCCGAGCACGACGCCGAGGAGCTGCGGTCGTCGGCCAAGCGTCAGGCCGACGACGTCATCGCCGAGGCCAAGGCCGAGGCGAAAGCCGCCGCGTCGGCGGCCAGGCGTGAAGCGTCGGCACTGGTCGAGACAGCGCAACGCGAGGCCGCGACCGTCCACGCCGGTATCGAGCACGAGGCCGCCGAGAAGCGGGCGACGGCCGAGCGCGAGCTGACCCGCATCCGCACCGTCGCCGAGCGCGAGGTCACCGAGCTGCGGGCCACCGCCCGCCGTGAGGTCGAGGAGCTCCGCGGCACGGCGAAGCGCGACATCGAGCAGATGCGCGCCGAGGCGGAGGCCCGCCTCGAGGAGGTCCGCAGCCGGGCCGACAAGGAGCTCACCGAGCTCGAGCTCGCGCTCGCGGGCACGCGGGAACGGGCCGAACGTGAGGACAGCGAACGGCACGAGGCCGCGGTCACCGAGACCCAGAAGCTGGTCACCGAGGCCGAGACGCGCGCCGCAGACGCAGACGCACGTGCCAAGTCCGCCCACGACCGCGCCGAGCAGGTCCGGCGCGAGGCCGACGAGCAGGCGAAGACCCTTGTCTCCGGTGCCCGCCGCAATGCAAGCCAGCTCGTGGCGGAGGCGAAGTCCCACGCCGAGATGCTCGTCGGGGAGGCCAAGTCCGAGGCCGGCCGGATCCAGACCACGGCGAAGCGCGAGGTCGCCGACCTGACCCGTCAGCGCGACAGCATCACCGGTCACCTCACCCAGCTGCGCAGCCTGCTCGGCGCGATGACGGTGCCCGGCGACAGCAACGGCCCCCCGCCCGCTGTCGAGGCCGGCACGAAGGCCGACGAAGACGACGTCATCGACGGTGAGGTCGTCGAGGACGCTCCGGCGGCCGAGGCACCTGCCGCTGCTCAGAAATGACGTAGCAGGTCTCGCAGGGCGCCGGTCACCGCGTCGGGGTTCTCCACCGCCGACAGGTGACCGGCGCGCGGGATCACGTGGACCGGCGCCGGCTGCGAGAAGGCCGCCGCCATGGCCAGCGCGTCGTCGTGGGTCGTGAGTGTGTCCTCCTCGCCCACGACGACGAACGCCGGCACCCGCGCTGCGGCAAGCGTGCCGAACGACTCCGGCCGGCCGGCCATGGCTCGCTGCGCCCACGCGACTCCGTCGGGCCGCGCGGCGTCGAGCCATCGCGTCACGGTCTCGACCACCTCCGGCCGCTCGCTCCGCGTGGTCCGACCGAGCAGGCCGTCGAGCATCGGCCGCAGCTCCTGGGAGCCGCTGTCGAGGACGGCAGACGCGATCCGCTCACGGTGGCCGCGGGCCGCCTCGTCGTCGGCACTCGCCTTGGTGTCCATGAGTACGACCGCGCCCACCCGTTCCGGGTGGCGGCGCAGCATCGCCATCGTCACGTATCCGCCCATCGACACGCCGGCCACGACGGCCGGGCCGAGCTCGAGGCGGCCGAGCAGCGCCGCCACGTCGTCGGCCATGGCGTCTATCGACGGCTCGTCCTCACCTGGACCGGGCGACGCGCCGAAGCCGCGCAGGTCGGGAACGACGACGCGGGCCAGGTCGGCCAGCCCGGCGACCTGCGCCGCGAACATGGCCCGGAACAGCGGGAACGCGTGCAGCAGCACGACCGGCGCGCCGGTGCCGCTCTCCTCGTAGGCGAGATCGACCGGCACGGTTCAGCGCTCCGGCGGCATCGGGACGTCGGCGAACGCGGCCACGGTCCGGTCGGCGTACGCGCTGGTGTCGGCGGTCTCGACCGGACCCGGCCAGGTCGTCGGCAGCGGCGACCGGCCGGGAGCGACCCTGCTCACCACCTCGTCGAGCACGCGCTCGGCGTCGCCGACCCACAGGTGCTTCGCACCCTCGACGGCGACGATCTCGGCCTGGGGTACCTGGGCGAACCGTTCGCGCGCCTGCGGAGGACGCAGGTAGTCGTCCAGCTCGGGGACCAGCGCGACCAGGGGACGGCCGTCGGCGGCCCACGCGTCCAGGTCGTCGTCGATGCTGGTCCGTAACGGTGGGGAGAGCAGGATCGCTCCCACCACGACCGGATCGAGGCCGTACCGCAGCGCGAGGTCCGAGCCGAACGACCAGGCGAGCAGCCATACCTGCGGCAGGTCGTGGTACTCGGCGTACTCGAGGGCAGCGGCGACGTCGAAGCGCTCGGCCTCTCCCCCGTCGAACTCACCCTGGCTGGTTCCCTGCAGGCTGCTGGTGCCCCGGGTGTTGAAGCGCAGCACAGCCAGGTCGGCCAGCGCGGGCAGCCGCCAGGCGGCCTTGCGGAACAGGTGGCTGTCCATCATGCCGCCGTGGGTCGGCAGCGGATGAAGGCAGACCAGCGTCGCGACGGGGTCGTTCTCTGCCGGGACTGCCAGCTCGCCCACGAGCTCCAGGGCGTCGGCCGTATGCAGAGTGAGCGGCTGGCGACGGGCCGGCAGGACGGTGTTGCCGCGGATGCGGGACTGCGTCGTCATCGTGCGGCGAGCCTACGTGAGTCAGGAGCGGCGGCGGCGGTCGCGGGCCTGCCAGCAGGACCTGTGCCAGTGCCGTCGCTCCCCCACGCCGCCGCCGGAAAGGGACTCGCCCTCGACCGGCCAGACGACCAGGTGCGGCGTGGCCGCAGGGATGAGCTGGTCGCAGCCGGGGCACCGGTACGGCTTGGTGGCCGAGCTGCCGGTCAGCCGCCGCACCACCCAGTCGCCGTCGGGCCAGGCCTCGACCTCCTCGTGGGCGCCCACCGCCGGCTGGCGGCGTGCGGGACGGCGGCGGGACATGCGTGCATTGTCCCAGCCTCGGCCTATGCTGAGCACATGCCGAGGTACGACTTCCGCTGCCGCGCCTGCGGCGCCACCTTCGAGGTGTCGCGGCCCATGGCCGACTCGTCCGAGCCCGCTCTGTGCCCGGTCGGCCATGACGACACCGTCAAGCTGCTTTCCACCGTCGCCGTCACCGGACGGGCCTCGGCAGCGTCGGCGTCTCCTGCCTCGGGGTCGGGTGGCGGTTGCTGCGGCGGAGCCTGCGCCTGCAGCTGAGGCCGGTCAGCGGGCCGCCGGGCGCACCAGGTGCACGGCACCGAGCGGCGCGAACCCGGCTGCGAGGAACGCCCGCAGGCTGGCGGCGTTGCCTGGTGCCACCGCGCCCAGCACCGGCTCGCCGGCCGCGACCAGCCCCAGCGCGTCGGCCACCAGGGCACGGCCGACGCCACGAGCCCGAGCATCGGCCGGCACCTCCACGCCGATCTCGGCCAGACCGCCAATACCGGCTCCGAGAGTGACCATGCCTCGTTCGTCTCCGTGAACCACCACTTCGCCACGCACCTGGCTTGCGTGGCGGGTTCTTCGGTGGTCGTCCAGGTCGTCGCGGCGCGGCGGGCCGCCGGTGCCGGTTGCCAGCGCCACGACCAGCACGTCGAGGCAGTCGCACCACCCGCCGGGGCCGGCCAGCCACGCCACGAAGCCGGGATCGAGAGCGGATCCGAATCCGTCCGGGTCCTGCGAGAGCACGTCGTCGGCCCGCAGGTCGGTCGCGACGTAGGCGCGCCCGGTGAGGGCCACGACGCCCTCGACGCCGGCCAGCCACGGGGGCACAACCTCGACCGTGCCGTCGGGCTCGGGGAACCGTCCGTGCGCGGCGTCGGTGAGAACCCGGGCCAATACGTGCGTCACGTGTAGTCGCGGAACCCGCGCCCGGTCTTGCGACCGAGATACCCCGCCGTCACGAGGTGCTCCAGCAGTGGCGCCGGCGCGAAGCCCGGCTCACGGAATTCGAGGTAGAGCGTCCGCTGGATCGCCAGCGACACGTCGAGCCCGACCACGTCGAGCAGCTCGAACGGACCCATGGGCAGCCGGCAGCCGAGCTTCATCGCGGTGTCGATGTCGTCGGTGCTCGCGTAGTGCGCCTGAAGCATCTTCACCGCGTCGTTGAGGTAGGGGAACAGCAGCGCGTTGACGATGAACCCGGCCCGGTCGCCGCAGATGACGGGGTGCTTGCCGGCCTGGCGGCACACCTGCCGGACGGTCGCGACGACGTCGTCGGCCGTCGAGACCGTCCGGACCACCTCGACCAGCGACATCACCGGCGCTGGGTTGAAGAAGTGCATGCCCACGACGTCGGCCGGGCGGGACGTGGCGGCGGCACACTCGATCACCGGCAGCGAGGAGGTGGTCGTCGCGAGGATCGTGCCCTGGGCGCAGATCTCGTCCAGCGACGCGAACAGGGCCTGCTTGACCGTCAGCTCCTCGACCACGGCCTCGACCACGAGGTCGGTGGAACCCAGGTCGTCCAACGAGGACGATCCGGTGAGCCGGGCCAGGGCGGCGTCGCGGTCGGCCTCGTCGAGCTTGCCGCGCTGGACCGCCTTCTCCATCGACCGCTCGACGCCGGCGGTGACCCGGGCGACCCGCTCGGCGCCGCGCGTGACGGACACGACGTCATAGCCGGCCGTGGCCAGCACCTCGACGATTCCGGTGGCCATCGTCCCCGACCCGATGACGCCGACCGTCCGGATCTCGCGCACCGGGCCTGGCGCGCCGTCCGCTTCAGGGGTCAGCGTGTCGGGAACGACGACCGGCGAGTCCCCGGCCTCGTAGGTGTAGAAGCCGCGCCCGGTCTTGCGCCCCCGCATGCCGGCCGTGACCATCTGCTTGAGGACCGGAGTCGGCGCGTGCAGGCGGTCGCGGCCCTGCTTGTACATCGTGTCGAGGATCTCGTACGCGGTGTCCAGGCCGATCAGGTCGAGCAGGGCGAGCGGGCCCATCGGGTAGCCGCAGCCGAGCCGCATGGCGTCGTCGATGTCCTCCCGCGTGGCGTAGTGGGCGTCGTACATCGAGGCCGCGTGGTTGAGGTAGCCGAACAACAGCGCGTTGGCGATGAAGCCCGCCTTGTCCCCGCACTCGACGGGTGCCTTGCCGAGCCTGCGGGCCAGCACCGTCACGTCGTCGACGACATCGGGTTCGGTGACGACGGTCCGCACGACCTCGACGAACTCCTGCACCGGCGCCGGGTTGAAGAAGTGCATGCCGACGACCCGCCGCGGCCGCTCGGTGGCGACGCTGATCTCGGTGACCGACAGCGACGACGTGTTGGTGGCGAGGATCGCCTCCGGGGTCACGATCTTGTCGATGCGGGCGAACAGGTCTCGCTTCAGGTCGAGCTGCTCCGGCACCGCCTCGACCACCAGTTCGCACCCGGCGAGCACGTCGAGGTCGGTCGTGAACGTGATCGCGTCGAGTAGCCGGGCCTGGTCGTCCGCGGAGAGCTTGCCACGCCGCACCGCCCGGGTGGTCGAGTGCTCGACGTGACCGCGGCCGTGCTCCAGCGCTTCCGGGTCGCGCTCGACGCCGACCACGGCGAAGCCGTTGCGGGCGAACACCTCGGCGATGCCGGCACCCATCGTGCCGAGACCGACGACGCCGACCGTCGAGATCTCACGAGCCATGCCCGGCAGTGTCCCACGCTCGTTGTCCACAGGGCCCGGCCAGCCGGTGGCAGCGGCGGAACCACCGGTCGCACGCTCGTCATCGGCAAAGATCCGAAGGGTGGCACCATGGTGGTGGCCGGGCGGGCCCGGCGCGAGTTGCACGGGCGCCTCGAGGAGACGCTGGGCCGAGAGGAGGCTGCAACGCTGATGAGCTTGCTGCCCCCGGTCGGCTGGGCCGACGTCGCCACCAAGCGTGACCTGGACGCGTTCGCGGCAGTTACGACACGCGACCTCGATGCGCTCGGCAACGCCCTCCGCCGCGAGATGGCCGACCTCGGCGCCGGCCTACGAGGCGAGATGGCCGACCTCGGTACCGGCTTACGAGGCGAGATGGCCGAACTACGCACCGGCCTACGAGGCGAGATCGGCGAACTGCGCACCGAAGCGCGAAGAGAGATCGCCGCCGTTCGGGCCGAGCTGGGCGAGCTCCGAGGCGGTCTGAGAGCCGAGATCGCCAGTGTGCGGGCGGAGTTCCACCGCGAGATCGCGACGCTCACCAGGACCATGGTGATCAGCCTGGTGACCGCCGTCGTGGCCGTCGCCTCGCTCGCCTTCGCCGCGGCGCTGCTGGTCTGACAGTCAGAACAAGCGGACCGTCGGGTCGTCGAGGCCGCGCAGGGCGTCGTAGTCGACCGTGACGCAGGTGATGCCGCGGTCGACGGCGAGGGTCCGGGCCTGTGGCTTGATCTCCTGAGCCGCGAGGACGCCGCGAACGGGGGCGATCAACGGGTCGCGGTTGAGCAGATCCAGGTAACGCGTCAGCTGCTCGACACCGTCGATCTCGCCGCGCCGCTTGACCTCGACGGCGACGGCTGCGCCGACCTCGTCACGACAGAGCAGGTCGACCGGGCCGATCGCCGTCGGGTACTCGCGGCGCACCAGCCGCCAGCCGGTGCCGAAGGTGACGACGTGGTCGGCCAGCAGTTCCTGCAGGTGCGCCTCGACGCCGTCCTTCACCAGGCCGGGGTCGAGGCCGAGGTCGTGCTCGCTGTCGTGCAGCACCTCGTCGAGCGTGATCACCAGCCGTTCGCCGGCCGGATTGGCCACCGTCCATACCCCGTCGCCCTCCTCGAGCGTGCACGGCGGGCTCATCCAGTTCAGCGGTTTGTACGCGCGGTCGTCGGCATGGATCGACACCGACCCGTCGGCCTTGACCAGGATGAGTCTGGTGGCCATCGGCAGGTGCGCGGTCAACCGCCCGGCGTAGTCGACCTGGCAGCGAGCGATGACGAGCCTGATGCCACACCTCCGGTGAGGTCGTCGCCCGACACGACGCGGCCCCAGCGCGGCGACTGAGGCCAGCCGGGGACCTGGACGGCATGGAGCGCCGCCACGGATCACACCGTACCCACCGGCCCGGCCGGCCGGCTCGTCCTTCACCCTGGACGCCGATCCGTGACGTGCACGTCATTGGTCCGAGGCCGAGTGCATGCCGGGCCCGCAGACTCCCGCTCATGGCGATGACAGGGCGGCGCTGCGAGGCCCGGCCGGTCGGAAGCCCGGGCCACGAGCCCTACTCACAGCGCCCCTTCCAGTAGGGCTTGCCGTTCGCGAGTCGATCTGCACCCGAGATGATGAAGGCGGT
>JBOGDU010000306.1:0-4097 GCA_050743145.1 Jiangellaceae bacterium
CCTGAGCGGCGGCGTCGGCTATCTGGGTGCTGGCGTCCCAGGACAGTTCTGGCGTGCCGCGGGACGCGACGTACTTGGGGACCCGGTCGAAGGCCCGCCCGATCTCGTCGGTCTTGCCCGGCCAGTACTCGCCGGTTCGGTGAGCATCGGAGGCGCTCCCGGGTAAACCGCGATCCGCGGTTACGCGTCTAGTTTGCGAACGCGGTCATGGGGCCGCCGCTCGGTTGAGGGACGTGAACCGTACATGCGTAGTGGGCGAAAGGGTGCGGCGGTCGTAGCGTTCGCGGCCGCTGTCGGCGCATTGGCATCGGGCTGCTCCGGCGGTGGGAGTGGGCAGGACGGCTCGAGCGCGGACCGCGTGACGGTCGTTGGTGCGGACGCGGAGGGCTCCCCGGTCCCGACGGCATCTAATCCGCAGAGCTCACCGGCCCCGGCGACACCTGGTTCCGCCGGTTCTCGTGTCCCGGTCTGCGCCGAGATCGCGACGTGGGGTACCAGCCTGAAGGAAAGCGCCCCGTACACCGGTGCGGAGCTATACGGCGTCCGCTCCGGCCGGCACGATTGCTACGACCGGGTGGTGTTCGACGTCAACGGCGCCGACACGGTCGGCTATCACATCCGGTACGTGGAGAGCGTGCACGCCGACGGGTCGGGTGAACCGATCCCCGCCGCAGGGGATGCCGCGCTCGAGGTCATCGTCCACGCCCCGGACTTCGCGTCCGCCTCGTCCGGCCACCAGCCCTGGCGTGACCCGTGGAAGGTCGGCGAGACGCTGCTTGATCCCCATGGCTGGAAGGCTCTGGAAGCAGTGAAGTTCGCCGGCAGCTTCGAGGGCCAGACGACGTTCGCGGTCGGTGTCGATGCCCGGGTACCCTTCCGCGTCCACACGCTGACCGACGACGCCGTGACCCATGTCGTTCTCGACATCGCGCACGGCGAGGGCTAAGAGCCAGTCCGGTACGGCTTGAGCCCGGCAATGCCGAGGGCGGCGAATTCACAAGGGGTGTCACCCGTGGTGGAACTACTACTACGGGTCAGATCGACGCTTCCGCCGGGCTCCCCGTCCCGGGTGAATGCGTAGACGATCGCGGCGCGTTCACCGACTGATGCGTTTCGCTAGCGGCGCGCGATTGCTGGACGATAACCTTCGCGACACTCGCCGTCGCCACGACATGCGCGGTCCGCCGCCGGTCGGCGACCCACGGCACGGTTAGTCAAGAGGCACGGATTGTGAACACGCACGACTTGGTCCTGGACGCTCTCGGCGACCACACCCGGCGCGCCATCCTGGAGCGATTGCGCGATGGACACGATCCGCTTCGCTCCCAAGGCGGAGAGTCGGTGCGGCTCACGCGAAGCGTAGGCGGCGTAATGACGCATCTTCGATCCGCTCGAATCGCGGCATGTCAGTGGATGTGGGTCGCGGCTCAGACTAGGTGGTGCTCGAACGCGAACGCCGCTGCCGCAGTCCGGGACCCGACGTCGAGCTTGGCGAAGATGTTCGACAGGTGCCGGGCGACCGTCTTCTCCGCCAGCACCAGCTCCGCAGCGATCTCGGGGTTGCTCTTGCCCGCGGCGACCAGCCGCAGTACCTCGATCTCACGCGGGCTCAGGCCGCCGGGCGCCTGCGCATCCCCGAGGAGTACGGCGACATCGTGCTCGGCCGGTGCGGCACCGAGACCCGCGAACGCGCTCCGTGCCTCCGCCAGGTCGGCTACCGCCGACTCCGCGTCGCCGAGGTGTCGGAGCGCACGTCCGATCAGCACGCGACACCGGGCCACCTCGTACGGCGCGGGCAACCGCGCCCAGGCGTCGGCAGCGCTCCGGGCGGCCGCGAGCGCGTCCTCGGCCTCGGCACGCGCGAGGGCGACCGATGCTCTGGCGTACTCGCCGGCCGCTTGGAGCGCGGTGCAGCCGAAGGCCGATCCGAACCCGCAGAGCTGGTCCGCCAAGGATGCGGCGTCCTCGATCTCCCCCACTTCTACCAGCACGTCGACAGCAGCCGGAAGGATCTGCGACCGGTGCACGGGATCCTGCACCTCGGCCACCACGCGGTGGATCGCAGCCGACGCCGCATCCGGTCGGCCGCGAGCCAGCCACAGCAGCGCCCGGCCGGGCTGGGCCGGGTGGCGGAACGCGGCGGCCTCCGTGTAGGCGGCCTCGGCGGCGTCGTACTCTCCCCTGATCCGCAGCGCCTCGCCACGCTCGTAGTGGGCCTGTCCGACTGCGGGACTTCCCCCGGCCGCGGCGTACCGCCCGGCCGCATGTTCGAGCTCGCTGATCGCCTCCAGGTAGGCGCCGTGCAGTCGCATCAACTGGCCACGGTGGACCGCACACTGACCGGTGAACGCAACCAGGCCCGGCTGGCTGTCGCACCAATTGGTCAGCGCATGGGTCCACTCCCCCATCCGGCCGAAGTCGGAGATCTGCTGGCAGGCTTCGACACACGAGCAGTAGATCACCCCGGAGAGGACGGGTGAGACCTCCCCGGCCAGGACCCACACCATCGCCTCGTCGAGGAGGCGCAGCCCGTCGGCGACCTGACCCGAGAAGATCGTCAGCCGGCCCTCGACGTGGAGGCCCATGGCGGTCAGATCGGGGTCGCCGAAGCGTCGGCCGTACTCGGTCACCCTCGGCGCGGCGGCGAGTGCCTCCGCGAACTCCCCCTTGGCGACGTGCCCGAACGTGGCCCGTTCGAGCAGATAGCCGCGCTCCACCACATCGTCCTCGACGCCCTCGAGCAGCCGCTCGCCCCGAGCCAGCCAGCCGTTGCCGATCGCGAGCTCCCCGCCCTGCCACAGGGTCAGCGCCAGCCAGTACGCCGCGCGGACCGCGCCCAGGGTGTCGCTTTCGTCGAGATTGGCCTGGTAGGCACGCTGCAACGCCTGGACGCAGTCGTTGCGATGGCCCAGGAGAAACGCGGTGATCGCCAGGGCAGCGAAGTCGTCCGCCTGCAGGTGGGTGTCGTCCAGGTCCGACAGCGCGCGATACGCCGCCACCCACTCGCGGCGCTCGTAGGCTTCACGGGCCCGGTGCAGATCGTCGACCACGCCCATCGCGCACCACCTCGATTCGAGGTTAGTAGTCCGTGTGTGAGGCCCGGCAGCGCTATGGCCAGGATGATCAGGCAGCGAAGGTCAACGGGTACCGGCACCCTGTCGCGCGGCGCCGATCGCAACGGCCAACGGCAGCAATGTCACCAGCGCCGCCACCGACTGCACGTGGAACTGTACGCCCCCGACCGGGACGACCCGGGAGAGCCCGAAGACCACCAGGGCGCCGGCGACGATGACCGTGGGGAGCCGGGCGAAGGACGCCGCGCGGGCGACAGCGACCGCGACGAGGACGGTGCCGAACGCGAAGGTCACCCCACCGCCGATCAGAATCGGCACGAACCACGACTCCAGGGCGGCCTGGGTCTGGGCGAGGTCGGCTCCGGTCTCATGGGCCGCGACGACAGCGAACTCCATGCCGGGGAGCACGGCGTACAGGGTGCTCCCGATCAGCACCAGCCCGAAGCCCGACCGCGCTGGCCGAGCCGTCGCCGCGCTCGCGGAGGTGCCCGCGCACCGCCACGAACCCGACGGCGACCGCGCCGAAGGCGAGAGCAGCGGCCACGTGGGAGAGTCCCCACCGCGTGATGTCCGCCGAGGCGGCATCGGCCACGCCCGCGCTGTCGGGCAGTCGGCCGGGAAGCGGCGGGTGCCACAGCAGCGCGGCGGTCAGGAGCACCGGGCCGGCAGCGACGAGAAGCGCTCTCGCTCTGGCCCCAGGGGTCTCGTCGGTGGTCCGGGATCGGTTGGTGAGTGTGGCGGTCATCGGAGATCCTTCTGGGTAGCGTTCGCGCGTCGTCAGGCGGCAGCGGGGGCACGGACCGCCGTCCGAGCCGCGATCTGGTCAGCGAGGTACGCCGCGTCGCGGCCCACGCCGTTGACCTCGCCCGAGGCGAAGCAGTACTGGAAGGCCAGGCCGCAGAAGTAAAGGCCCGGCACCGAGTCGACGACGCCGCGGTATTCCACCGGCCAGCCGTCCTCGATCGGCAGCCGGAGGTCGATCCAGTCGTAGACCTGCCGGAACCCGGTGGCCCAGACGATGCT
>JBOGDU010000307.1:0-10185 GCA_050743145.1 Jiangellaceae bacterium
GAGCAGTTCGCCGGCCGGTCGTGGCTGATCAGCCCGCTCTCCTTCTACTTCGTGGCGACCGTGATCGTGGTCTGGATGAGCGTGCCGTTCGTCGCTTTCAGCGTGTTCGCCGGGCTCACCCAGGTGCCCACCGACACGATCGAGGCGGCCCAGATCGACGGCGCCGGCGCCTGGCAACGCTTCTGGACGATCACCGTCCCGATGATCAAGCCCGTTCTGTTGATCGTCGGACTGCTGCAGATCATCTGGGACCTACGGGTCTTCACACAGATCTTCGTCCTCCAGGACGCCGGCGGGGTCGCGCGAGACACCAACCTCATCGGCACGTACATCTATCGCCTGGGGATCGGCGAGGGGCAATTCGGGCTGGCGGCCGCGGCCTCATGGTTCATCCTGGTGCTCACCGTCGTCGTGAGCTTCTTCTACGTCCGCGTCCTGCTCCGCGAGGAGGAGCTGTGACGGCGACGACCCGGACCGACGTGCGCCCGCAGCCGCCTGTCCCGGCCGTGCAGCGGGCCCGCCCCCGGCGGCGACGGAGGACCCGGCGTCGGCTGTACGGCGCGCTCGCGATCGTCCTCGCCGTGCTGTGGGCCTTCCCGGTCTACTGGATGGTCAACAGTGCGTTCCTGCCGGGCAACCGGATCCGCAACCCGGAGCCGACGTTCTTCCCCCTCGGCGGCACGTTGGCCAACTTCGGCCGGGTCTTCGAGAACGGCGACTTCCTCGCATCGCTGCGTATCAGCGCGACGGTCACGCTGCTGACCGTGGCGGCGACCCTGCTCTTCGCGTTCCTGGCGGCGCTGGCCGTGGCGCGGTTCCGGTTCGTCGGTCGCAAGGGATTCATCCTGACCATCCTGTTCGTGCAGATGATCCCGGCGGAGGGCCTGTTCATCTCCCAGTTCAAGATGCTGGACGGATGGAACCTGCTCAACAGTGTCTTCGGCTTGACCCTGCTCTACGTCGCCGCGGTCGTCCCCTTCACGATCTGGCTGCTGCGGGGGTTCGTCAACGGCGTCCCGGTCGAGCTCGAGGAAGCCGCGATGGTCGACGGCTGCAGCCGCACGCAGGCCTTCTTCAAGGTGACGTTCCCGTTGCTGGCCCCGGGCCTGGTGGCCAGCGGCATCTTCGCGTTCATGCAGGCGTGGAACGAGTTCACGCTCGCGCTGGTCATCATGACCAGGCCGGAGAACCAGCCGTTGACGGTCTGGCTCAAGAGCTTCACCGAGGCGAACCGGGCAACGGACTGGGGTGGGATCATGGCCGGATCCACCCTACTGGCGATTCCCGTTGTGATCTTCTTCCTGGTCATCCAACACCGGATGACCTCCGGCCTGGTATCGGGCGCGGTCAAGGGCTGACATGGACGGTTCCCTCGACCCCGCCCGGCTGCGGGGCCTGGCTCTCGCGACCCTCTTCCCGGGCTTCGTGGGCACCACGGCACCGCCGCCGTGGCTGGCTGCTCTCGTCCGGGAGGGTCTCGGCGGCGTGGTCCTGTTCGGCCGCAACGTCGATCCGCGACGCGGCGACGAGGGCGTGCTCGCGCTCACCAAGCGCCTGCGCACCGAGCGCGCCGATCTGCTGGTCGCCATCGACGAGGAGGGCGGCGACGTCACTCGGCTCGACGCCACGACCGGTTCGGACCTGCCCGGCAGCGCCGCCCTCGGCGTCGTCGACGATCCGGCTCTGACCCGCCAGGTCGCGGCTTCGCTGGGGGCCCGGCTGCGCGCGTGCGGCGTCGACGTCAACTTCGCACCGGTCGCGGATGTCGACGTCGACCCGCTCAACCCGATCGTCGGCGTGCGCGCGTTCGGCGCCGATCCCCGGCTCGTGGCCCGGCAGGTCGGCGCGTTCGTCGCCGGGCAGCAGTCTTGGCAGGTGGCCGCGACCGCGAAGCACTTCCCCGGCCACGGTGCGACCGACGAGGACAGCCACCTCACGGTGCCGACGGTCTCGACACCCGCACACGTCCTACGGCAGCGGGAGCTCGTCCCGTTCCGGGCGGCCGTCGCCGCGGGCGTCAAGATCGTGATGACCGCACACATCAAGGTGACGGCGATCGACCCGGACGCGCCTGCGACACTGTCCCGGCCGGTGATCACGGGTCTGCTCCGCGACGAGCTCGGCTTCGACGGCGTGGTGATGACCGACGGCATGGACATGCACGCGATCAGCCGGACCGTGGGCCACGCTGAGGCGGGTGTCCTGGCGTTGCTCGCGGGAGTCGACGCTCTGTGCGTCGGGGGCGAGAGCACCGACGCCCGGACGGTGGAGGGGATCGCGACGGCGCTCGTGGCGGCGGTGCGATCCGGGCGGCTGCCCCATGACCGGCTGTTCGGGGCCGCACGGCGCGTCCGTTCGCTGGCGCGGTGGGCACGGCAGGCTCCGGCGTCCACCGGGGACGGACCGGGTGAGCCGCCAGGGGTGCGGGCGGCACGGCGCGCCGTCGTCGCCGTCGGTGACGTGGCCCTGGAGGCTGCGCCGGTGGTGCTCGAACTGCAGGACGAGCCGTCGGTCGCGGCCGGGGACGTCCCGTGGGGGATCGGCGCCCCGCTCGCCCGGCGGTTGCCCGGGACCGTCATCGTGCCGCTGCACGAGTCGGGACCCGTCCCGGCGTCCGTGCTGGCCGCGCACGACGGCCGTCCGGTCGTGGTGTCGGTACGGGGGGTGCGGCGCCGGGCGTGGCAGGCGGCGACCGTCGCCGCGATCCGTGAGATCCGCCCCGACGTCGTCGTGGTCGACCACGACCTGCCGGCGGACCCGGGCGTTCTCGGCCAGCGGTACGTACTGGCCTTCGGGGCCGCCCGCGTGACGGCCGAGGCGGCCGCCGACCTGCTCGCCGCTCTCGCGGTCGCGCCCGACCCGGAGCCGGCCGCCGGATGGGGGAGTACCGCGCCACCCGTGTCAGCGTAGGATTCCGTCGTCTCGCGCCACTTCGGGAAGAGGATCACCGCTTGAAGACGAGCATCATGTCGCCCAGCCGTCGGATCCTGGTCGCCGCCGTCGTGGCCGCCGCCGGTCTGCTGACCGCGTGCGACACCGAAACGGTCGGTGCGGCGGCCGTCGTCGGCGGCGACCGCATCAGCATCCGCGAGCTCCAGGACCAGGTCCGCGAGGTCGCGGTGTCCGCACCCGATGGCGGCGAGCCCATCGGTGACCAGGCCGAGGTGCAGCAGACACTGCTGGAGCGGATGATCCAGCACGAGCTGATCGCGGCCATCGGGCGCGACGAGGGTGTCGACGTGACCGAGGCGGAGATCGACGCCTTCATCGACGAGCAGGTGCTCTCACAGGCACCCGAGGGCGAGATCGGGCCGCTGCTCGCGCAGAACGCCCTCACCCAGGACACCCTGCGCGAGTTCATCCGTGACCAACTCGTCGCCTCCGCCCTGATCGATCGCTTCGGTGGCCAGGAGCAGTTCATCGAGGCGCTCACCGCGAAGGCCGACGAGATCGGTGTCGAGGTCAGCCCGCGCTACGGCACCTGGTCGGGCATCGCGCTCGAGCCGTCCAGCGGCTCGATCTCCGAACCTGCCGGCGGCGGGCCCACGGCCGCCGAGCCCACCGGGACGCCGGCGGGCTGACCCGCACCGCGGTGGCCACCGGACGGCTCGTCCTGCTCGTCACCAGCCCGCGGGTCGCACCTGGGCTGCTGTCGGCGGATGCGTGGGACGTTCTCCGGTCCGGCCGCGTTCTCGCTCTACGCGCCGACCACCCGCAGGCGGCGGCCCTCCTCGCCGCTGGCATCAGCGTCGAGCTCGCCGCCCCCGACCCGGTCGCCCTGGTCGACGCGGCCGAGACGGATTCGGTCGCGTGGCTCGGCTCTCCCGACGGCGACCCGGGCCTGGCCGACGGGCTGGCCGCGGAGGTCGCCTCCCGCGCCGGTCGAGGGATCGCCATGCCGGTGATCGAGGTGCTGACCGGCTCGTACGACCTCCCGGGCGCGCGGCTGCTCGACCTCGTGGCCGTCATGGATCGGCTCCGCTCACCGGGCGGGTGTCCCTGGGACCGCGAGCAGACCCACCGCACGCTGGCCACCTACCTTCTCGAGGAGGCCTACGAGACCCTCGAGGCCATCGAGACCGATCCGGCCCACCTGCGTGAAGAGCTCGGCGACCTGTTGCTGCAGGTGGTCTTCCACTCTCGCCTCGCCGAAGAGCACGAGACCGACCCCTGGTCGGTCGACGACGTCGCGGCAGGCATCGTCGACAAGCTCGTCCGACGCCATCCCCACGTGTTCGGAGACGCGTACGCTCCGACTGCCGAGCACGTCGAGGCGCGATGGGACGAGCTCAAGCGCGAGGAGAAGCAGCGCTCGTCGTCGATGGAGGGCGTGCCGGTCGCGCTGCCTGCCCTCGCGCTCGCGGCCAAGCTGATCCAGCGGGCCGAACAGGCAGGCGTCGACGTCGCGGTGCCCGAGATCACGGCACACGACGTGCGCGACGACATCTCCGCCGGCGACGCGCTGCTGGGCCTGGCAGCGGCGATCCGACGGCGCGGCATCGACCCCGAGCAGGCTCTGCGCGACGCTGCCCGCCGCTTCGCGGTCGCGGTCCGCCGCGCCGAGGACGCATCGGGTGGGTAACGCGCGGCAGCGCCCCGCGCGGCGGGGCGGTCCCCGGGATGACGCCCGTCCGCGGCTAGGCTTCGGCCGTACCCGACCTCACACAACCCCGCAGGAGACGACCCGACGTGGCCACGATCGAAGCTGTCGGTGCGCGCGAGATCCTCGACTCCCGCGGCAACCCCACGGTCGAGGTCGAGGTCGCTCTCGACGACGCAACGATCGCCCGGGCGGCTGTTCCCTCCGGTGCGTCCACCGGGCAGTTCGAGGCGGTCGAGTTGCGCGACGACGACACCGGGCGGTACCTCGGCAAGGGCGTCGAGAAGGCCGTCATCAGCGTCATGGACGAGATCGGCCCCGAGCTGCTCGGCTTCGAGGCCAGCGACCAGCGGCTCATCGACCAGGCGCTGCTCGATCTCGACGGGACACCGAACAAGGAACGGCTCGGAGCCAACGCGATGCTGGGGGTGTCGCTGGCCGTCGCCAAGGCCGCGGCCGACTCGGCGGAACTGCCGTTGTTCCGCTACCTGGGCGGGCCCAATGCCCACTTGCTCCCGGTGCCGATGATGAACATCCTCAACGGCGGCGCCCACGCCGACAGCAACGTCGACATCCAGGAGTTCATGGTCGCGCCGATCGGCGCCACGACCTTCCGCGACGCGCTGCGCTGGGGTGCCGAGGTGTACCACGCCCTGAAGTCCGTGCTCAAGGAGAAGAGCTACACGACAGGCCTCGGCGACGAGGGCGGCTTCGCGCCCGACCTACCCAGTAACCGCGACGCGCTCGACCTGATCGCGGTGGCCGTCGAGCAGGCGGGGTTCACACTCGGCACCGACATCGCGCTGGCGCTCGACGTCGCCGCGACGGAGTTCCACGACGACGGCTCCTACACCTTCGAGGGAGTGGCCAGGACCGCCGGCGAGCTCGGCACCTATTACTTAGCGCTCGTATCCGCCTACCCGCTGGTCTCGATCGAGGACCCGCTGGCGGAGGACGACTGGGCCGGTTGGGCGGAGTTGACCGCGTCGATCGGCGGCCGGGTCCAGATCGTCGGCGACGACCTGTTCGTCACCAACCCCGACCGGCTGGCCCGGGGCATCGCCGAGGGCTGCGCCAACGCCCTGCTGGTCAAGGTCAACCAGATCGGCACGCTCACCGAGACCCTCGATGCCGTCGCCCTGGCCCACCGGTCCGGCTACCGGTGCATGATGAGCCACCGTTCGGGCGAGACCGAGGACACGACGATCGCCGACCTCGCGGTGGCCACCGACTGCGGTCAGATCAAGACCGGGGCTCCCGCCCGGTCCGAGCGGGTGGCGAAGTACAACCAGCTCCTGCGAATCGAGGAAGAGCTCGACGACGCCGCCCGCTACGCCGGCGCCGGCGCGTTTCCACGGTTCACGGCCTAGCATGGTCGGCCCCGGTCGTGGTCCCGGCGCCCGCCAACCGCGCGGCGCGCGGCCTGCCCGCCAGCGGTCCACGCCATCGTCCCGCCAGGCGTCCCGTCCGCGCGGCGGTGTCGAACCGCCCGGCGCACGCGGCCCTGGCATGTCGTCGCGTACCCGTGGCCGCGGCAGGCCCTCGCTGACCAGCCGGGCCGCGGTCCTGGCGTTGGTGCTCGGCGTGCTGGCGGTGTCGTTCGCCTACCCGCTGCGCGCGTGGTACGACCAGCACACACGGCGGTCCGCGCTCGAACAGGAGGCTGCCGAGCTCCAGGCCTCCGTCGACGACCTCGAGACCGAGCTGCGGTTGTGGGACGACCCGGCCTATGTCGCTGCCCGGGCCCGTGAGCGGCTGAACTTCGTCATGCCGGGCGAGGTGGGCTTCATTGTGGTCGACGAGGACGGCACGACGCTGCCCGAGACGACGCCGGAGGGGATCCCGGTCACGGCCGAGGGTCCCTGGTACTCGCGGCTGTGGGCCTCGGTCGAGGCGGCCGACGCGGCGGCACCGCCCGAGGGCGTCGGGTGACACGTACCCCGTCCGCCTCTGACATGGCGGTGGTGAAGGCCCAGCTCGGACGCCCGGCCCGTGGTGTCCGAGGCGTGGTCCACCGCTGCCCGTGCGGCCTGCCTGACGTCGTCGAGACCGAGCCCCGGCTACCCGACGGCACACCGTTCCCGACGACGTTCTACCTGACCTGCCCTCGGGCGACGGCGGCTGTGTCGACACTCGAGGCACAGGGGCTGATGCGGGAGATGACGGCGCGCCTTTCCGAGGAGCCGGCGCTCGCGGCCTCGTACCTGGCCGCACACGACGACTACCTGGCTCGGCGCGAGCGCATCGCGCACGTACCCGAGATCGCCGGCGTATCCGCCGGAGGCATGCCGGACCGGGTCAAGTGCCTGCATGTCCTCGTCGCCCACGCTCTCGCGGCCGGCCCAGGGGTCAACCCGCTCGGCGACGAGGCCCTGGGCGCGCTGCCGGACTGGTGGGCAGCCGGACCCTGCGTCGACGCGTCGTGACCGGTGTCGCCGCTGGGCGGTCCACGGTGCCCGAGTTGTCAGGCCGGACAAGTGGCCAGCCTCGGCAAACGCCGACGACGGCCCTGACAACACGACCAGAGCGAGACATGTCAGGCCGGACAACGCACCGGCCTGGGCGAACGCGGCCAGCCAGCCTGACCATCGAGGCACCGCCGGGCCGCCCCTGCCAACCGATAGATGCGGCCGCCGCGCATTGCGCGGCCCGACGGACAGGACGGTTCGGCCACTCGGTGTGGCCGACCTGGGCCTTTGCGTCGAGGCACTCGCATCGTTCCTGTTTGCCGGGCCGTCTCGTGCGAGCAGGGAGTAGCCACCGGTGCCGTTGCTGAGAGAGTTGAGGCCGTGACCGGCAGCCCGATTCAAAGCCCGGTCCCGCCCGGAACCGGCTGGCCCGACGACCTCGCGACGCCGGCGACGCCGGTCGCGCGCGACGCCGCAGGGGTCACCCGGCTCGCGGCCGACGCCGACCTGCGTGAGGTCACCGCGAGGTCGTCGGTCTGCCGGGCCTGCCCACGGTTGGTCACGTGGCGCGAGGAGGTGGCGGCGACGCGACGGCGCGCGTTCGCCGACGAGCCTTACTGGGGACGGCCGGCGCCGGGGTGGGGCGACCCGGCACCCCGTGTGCTCGTGCTCGGGCTGGCGCCCGCGGCGCACGGCGCCAACAGGACAGGGCGCATCTTCACCGGGGACCGCAGCGGTGACTGGTTGTTCGCGGCGCTGCATCGGGCCGGTCTCGCGTCGCAGCCCACGTCGGTCCACGCCGGCGACGGCCTGCGACTCACGAGCGCCCGGATCGTCGCCGCGGTCCGGTGCGCCCCGCCGGCCAACAAGCCGACACCGGCCGAGCGCGACACCTGCGCCGGCTGGCTCGACCGGGAGGTGGGCCTGCTGCTGGACACGCTCCGTGTGGTGGTCGCGCTGGGCTCGTTCGCCTGGGCCGCGACGCTGGGCACGCTGGCACGCAACGGGGTGAGCATCCCGCGACCGCGGCCCGCCTTCGGCCACGGCGTCGAGATCGTGCTCGCTGGTGCCCGCGGGACCGTCAAGGTGATCGGCTGCTACCACCCGAGCCAGCAGAACACCTTCACCGGCAAGCTCACCGAGTCGATGCTCGACGACGTCCTGGGCCGCGCTGCGGCTGTCTGAGGCCTACTGCTTGTGAAGACATTCACAAGCTAGGCTGAAGTGGTGACCGAAGAACACGTCCCCCGCGTCCTGATCGTCGGCGGCGGCTACGTCGGCATGTACACGGCGCTGCGCCTGCAGAAGCGGCTCCGGTGGCGCAAGGTGCGCGTCACCGTGGTCGATCCACGCTCGTACATGACCTACCAGCCGTTCCTGCCGGAGGCCGCGGCCGGGTCGTTGGAGCCGCGCCACGTCGTCGTCCCGCTGCGCCGTGTGCTCAAGCAGAGCCAGGTCATCACCGGCGAGGTCACCGACATCCGCCATGCCGACCGGGTCGCCCGGATCGTGCCGCGCGTCGGGGATCCGTACGAGCTTCGTTACGACGTGCTGGTCGTCGCGCTCGGCTCCGTCGCCCGCACGTTGCCGATCCCCGGTCTCGCCGATGTAGGGATCGGGTTCAAGCAGGTCGAGGAGGCGATCGCCCTGCGTAACCACGTTCTGGACCGGCTCGATGTGGCTGCGTCCACCGCCGACGAGAACGTGCGCCGGCGGGCCTTGAGCTTCGTGGTGGTCGGCGGAGGGTACGCGGGCGTCGAGGCCCTCGCCGAGCTGCAGGACATGGCCAAGGACGCGCTGCGCTACTACCCGTACCTCCAGCCGCATCACATGCGATGGATCCTGGTCGAGGCCACGGGGCGGATCCTGCCCGAGGTCGGCCCTGAGATGGGTGTCTACACGATCGAGGAGTTGCGTCGGCACGGCATCGAGGTACGTCTGGACACGCGGCTGGAGTCATGTGTGGGCGGCCACGTCGTCCTCACCGACGGCACCGAGCTCGACTCCGACACCCTCATCTGGACGGCCGGCGTCAAGGCCCACCCGTTGCTCGGCCGTACCGACCTGCCGCTGGACGAGAAGGGCAGGCTCAAATGCCGCGCGGACCTGCGCGTCGAGGGCGTCGACGGTGCGTGGGCCGCCGGCGACTGTGCCGCGGTGCCCGACCTCACCTCCGACGTCCCCGGTGCCACCACCGGACCGAACGCACAGCATGCGGTGCGCCAGGCCAAGCTGCTCGGCGACAACATCGCGGCCGTCCTGCGCGGGCGCAAACCCAAGAACTACGAGCACAAGTACGTCGGCTCGGTGGCCAGCCTCGGCCTTCACGAGGGCGTCGCGCAGGTGTACGGCATCAAGCTCAAGGGATTCGTGGCCTGGTTCATGCACCGCACCTACCACGTCAGTCGGATGCCGACGCTGAACCGGAAGGTGCGCATCGTCATGGACTGGACGCTGGCCTTGTTCTTCCGGCGCGAGGCCGTCTCTCTCGGGCGCATGCACATGCCGCGCGACGAGTTCCGCCGCGCCGCCGAGCCCTCAGCGCACCAGCGGTCGACCAGCTGACGGGTGGGGTGCGGGCTACCCTGATCGCTTGGAGCAGAGGCCCCTGAACGGTGGAGGTCGGCGTGAAGACCGCGAAGCAGACCGGTGGTGCGGCCGACCGGGTCGCGCTCCTGTTCGAGCATCTGCTCGGAGGACCGCTGCCGCTGCGAATCCGCACCTGGGACGGCGCTCAGGCCGGGCCGGCCGACGGCCCGACACTCGTCGTGCGGTCCCGGCGCGCCCTTCGCCGCCTGCTGTGGAATCCCGACGAGCTCGGCCTCGGCCGAGCCTGGGTCGCCGGTGAGATCGACCTCGAGGGCGACCTGGAGGAGGCGCTGGCCCGGCTCGAGACGATCGGAGGCGACCTCGCCGCGCGCCGCCACCTGTCCCCGCTGGAACGCGCCGAGGTGCTGCGCGCCGCGTCCCTGCTGCTGGCGGGTGGCGAGGCCGGGGTCTTGAATGTGTTGGTACGTCCCGACGCGCGCCGCAACCGCATCGCGCAGGCACTGTTGACCGCCGCCGCATGGCGCGCCAACGCCGAACACGTCCGGATCCTGACCGTCGAGGTGATCGCCGGCACCGGAGCGGCGAAGTTCTACGAGGCCTGCGGCTTTGAACGCACCCTGGTGGAGG
>JBOGDU010000308.1:0-6918 GCA_050743145.1 Jiangellaceae bacterium
CCGAGGTTCGCGCGTCCCTCGCGCGGATCATCGACCGTGACTCCGAACTGCTCGCCAGGCTGGCGGAGTGACCGTCGATTACGTCCAGGCGGTGGACGCGCTCGAAGCGGTCAAGCAGCTCGGACTGTTGGTCCGCGACGTGGGCCTGCTGGCCTCGGCACTGGAACGTCCGCGCACGGACATCTTCGGCGTCGAGGTCTATCCCGACCTGCACCAGAAGGCCGCGGCCCTGATCGACGGCGTCAACCGCGCACACGCACTCGCCGACGGCAACAAGCGACTCTCGTGGGTGCTGACCGTGTTGTTCTACGAACGCAACGGCTTCGACCTGTATGCCGGGGTTGAAGAGGGCGAGCGGTTCGTCATCTCGGTCGCACATGAACATCAGGAGATCGATGAGGTCGCTGGTTGGCTGCGGGCACACGTGCGACCTCTCTGATCGCTCACCGCCGTTCGGGCAACATGTGCCTCTATGAGCAGGCCAACACTCACGCAGCGCGATCTCAACCGGGCCGTGCTGGCGCGGCAGGGTCTGCTCGAGCCGTTCGACGACCCGCTGCCACGCGTGCTCGAACGGGTCGGGGGAATCCAGGCGCAGTACGCGCCGTCGATGTACGTGGGTCTCTGGTCACGAATGCGCAGCCTCGAACGGGCCGAGCTCACCCGCAGTCTCGAGGATCGCACCGTCGTGCAGGGAACCCTGCTGCGCTCGACCATCCACCTCGCCTCGCGCGAGGACTACTGGGCCTTCGCGGTGGCGATCCGCGAACTGCTCCGGGAGTGGTTCCTGCGGGTCAGGAAGGGCGACCCGTCTGCGGCCGAGCTCGAGAGCGCGGCCAAGCGGATCCGGTCGGCACTGGCAGACGGGCCGTTGCGCCAGACAGAGATCGACGGGCTCGTCGGGCGTTCGGCGCGGGAAGGGATCAACACCGTCCTCGACCTCGTCCGGATCCCACCGTCAGGCACGTGGGAACGCCGCAGGGCAGACCTGCACGCCGATGCGGAGAACTGGATCGGGCCGCCCGACATCTCGGCCGCGGACGCTCGCGTGCTCCTGGTGCGCCGCTACCTCGCCGGCTTCGGACCCGCGACCACGGCCGAGATCGGCAACTGGGCCGGCCTGCCGGTGCGGGCGGTGACGGAAGCACTGGAACGAGTCGAGCACGTCACCCACGAGGCAGACGGCGGCGCCGCGCTGGTAGACGTTCCCGGCGCGCCCTTGCCCGATGCGGACACGCCGGCGCCGATCCGCTTCCTGCCCACGTGGGACGCCACCTTGTTGGTTCACGCCCGCCGCGCGCGGATCCTGCCAGAGGAGCATCGCACCAAGGTCTTCAGCATCCGGAACCCGCAATCGGTGCCGACCTTCCTCGTCGACGGTGCGGTGGCGGGCTCGTGGCGGTACGCAGACGGGCGGATCGAGCTGACGGAGTTCGACACCCTGCCGCGCGGTGTGCTGCGTTCGGTCGAGCGGGCCGCCCGCGACATCGCTGCGTTCTACGCCTGACCGACGGCGGCTTCGAAGGGATACCGTTCGCTGCATGGAGACGTGGGACGCGATCAGGTCCCGGCGCAACGTCCGCAGGTTCGAGAATCGGGAGATCCCCGGCGACGAGCTCGACCGGATTCTCGAGGCCGGCCGGCGCTCGGCGTCGTCGGCGAACTGGCAGCCGTGGGACTTTGTGGTCGTCACCGACCGCGAGCAACTCTCCGAGCTGTCGACGGTGTGGCGCGGCGCGGGACACGTCGCCGGGTCGGCGGCGGCGATCGCGCTGGTCGCCGACGTACCCGGGAACGAGCGGCGGCTGGCCTACGACCTCGGCCAGGTGACGGTCAACATCATGCTGGCAGCGGCCGACCTCGGCATCGGCAGCAGCCATGCGAACGTCGAGGACCAGGAGAAGGCGCGGCGGGTCCTCGGCCTGCCGGCAGACAAGCACTGCGCCTACCTCATATCCCTCGGATACCCGGCCGACCGGCCGCTGGCACCGCTGCAGCGGCCCGACCGCCGGCCGTTCGAGGACGTGGTGCACCGGAGCCGTTGGTAGCGGCTCGTACGCCGTAAGATCGACGGGTTGTCCACGAGCGCGGAGGAGCCCCACCCGCATGCCCTCGATCAGCCGAGACGAGGCTACCCACCTGGCGCGCCTCGCGCGCCTCGACCTCGAACCCGACGAGCTCGACCACCTCGCCGGCCAGCTCGACGCCATCGCCGGCTACGTGGCCAGGGTCTCCGAGGTCGCAGCCGACGACATCCCGCCGACGTCGCACTCGCTGCCGGTGACCAACGTCTTGCGTGCCGACGAGCCGCGCCCCTGCCTGACCGCCCAGGCGGCACTGGCCGCGGCGCCCGAGGTCGAGGACGGGCGTTTCCGCGTGCCGCGCATCCTGGACGAGGAGGTCTAGTGACCGACCTCACCCGGATGGACGCCACCGCCCTCGCCGCGGCAGTCGCAGCCGGCGAGACGAGCGCGGTCGAGGTCACGCGGGCACACCTCGACCGGATCGGCGCGGTCGACACTGCGGTCCACGCCTTCCTGTACGTCGACACCGACGGCGCGGTCGCCGCGGCGGAGGCCGTCGACGCAGCCCGGGCGCGCGGCGACGACCTCGGCCCGCTGGCCGGGGTGCCGCTCGCGCTCAAGGACGTCTTCACGACCGTGGACATGCCGACCACCTGCGGGTCGAAGATCCTCGATGGCTGGCGGCCGCCGTACGACGCCACCGTGACGCGCCGCCTGCGCGAGGCGGGCATCGTGATCCTCGGCAAGACCAACCTCGACGAGTTCGCCATGGGCTCGTCCACCGAGAACTCCGCGTTCGGCCCCACCCACAACCCGTGGGATCTCTCCCGCATCCCGGGAGGGTCCGGCGGCGGGTCGTCGGCGTCGGTCGCGTCCTACCAGGCGCCGCTCGCGATCGGCACGGACACCGGTGGCTCGATTCGCCAGCCGGCAGCGGTCACCGGCACTGTCGGGGTCAAGCCGACTTACGGGGGCGTCAGCCGGTACGGCCTGGTCGCCTGCGCGTCGAGTCTGGACCAGGCCGGGCCGTGCGCCCGCACAGTGCTGGACGCCGCGCTCCTGCACGAGGTGATCGCGGGGCACGATCCGATGGACTCGACCAGCATCGACGAGCCCGTCCCCGGCGTGGTCGCCGCCGCACGCCGGGGGGCCGACGGCGACCTGTCCGGGCTGCGGGTCGGAGTCGTCAAGGAGCTCGGCGGGGAGGGCTACCAGCCCGGCGTCGAGTCGCGGTTCCGGGAGGCCGTCGAGTTGCTGGCCGACCTGGGCGCCGAGGTGGTCGAGGTCTCGTGCCCGCACTTCACCTACGGGCTCCCGGCGTACTACCTGATCCTGCCGAGTGAGGTCTCGTCCAACCTGGCTCGCTTCGACGCCATGCGCTACGGCCTCCGGGTCGGCGACGACGGCACGCGTAGCGCCGAGGAGGTCATGTCGCTCACCCGCGGCGCCGGGTTCGGCGCCGAGGCGAAGCGACGGATCATGCTCGGCACCTATGCACTGTCCAGTGGTTACTACGACGCGTACTACGGGCAGGCACAGAAGGTGCGGACCCTCATCTCGCGCGACTTCGAGCGCGCCTTCGCCGAGGTCGACGTGCTCGTCTCGCCGACCACACCCACCACGGCGTTCCCGATCGGCGAGCGGGTCGACGACCCGCTGGCGATGTACATGGCCGACCTGTGCACGATCCCGTCGAACCTGGCGGGAAACGCGGCCGCATCCTTCCCGTGCGGACTGGCCGACGAGGACGGGCTGCCCGTCGGGCTGCACGTGATGGCGCCGGTGCTGGCCGACGACCGGCTCTACCGGGTGGGCGCCGCGGTCGAACAGGCCTATGCCGCCCGTTGGGGCGGTCCGCTGCTGTGCCATGCCCCCGAACTGGAGGTCGTCCGGTGAACGTCAGGAACATCGCCATGCTCGGCGGCCAGGTCGTGGCCGTCGGCGCCACGGTTCGGTCCCTCCGCCGGGCCCGCGCGGAGGGCGACAATCTGCGGATGCTCGACGCGATCGTCAATGCACTGGCCGTTGCGACCACGATCGCCATCATCGTGCGCGAGATCCGGGGACGGCGGGGCAAGCAGGGCCTGCTCGACGAGGACCTCAAGTGACCACTGCGCTCGATCTGCCGACCTTCGACGAGGCGATCGCGCACTTCGATCCGGTCATGGGGCTCGAGGTCCATGTCGAGTTGGGTACCGCGACGAAGATGTTCTGCGGCTGCTCGACGCGGTTCGGCGCCGAGCCCAACTCGCAAGTGTGCCCGGTGTGCCTGGGCCTGCCGGGCGCCCTGCCGGTCATGAACCGGGTGGCGGTCGAGTCGGCGATCCGGATCGGGCTCGCCCTCAACTGCTCGATCGCATCGTGGTGCCGCTTCGCGCGCAAGAACTACTTCTATCCGGACATGCCGAAGAATTACCAGATCTCCCAGTACGACGAGCCGATCGCGTACGACGGCTGGATGGAGGTCGCGTACGACCGGGAAGTCTTCCGGGTCGGCATCGAGCGGGCGCACATGGAAGAGGACACCGGGAAGTCACTGCACGTCGGCGGTGCCACCGGCCGGATCCACGGCGCCAGCCACTCGCTGCTCGACTACAACCGGTCGGGCATCCCGCTGATCGAGATCGTCACCAAGCCGGTCGAGGTACCGTCGGCCCTGTCGCCTGCGGTGGCCCGCGCCTACGTCACCCAACTGCGCGACCTCATCCTCGCCCTCGGCGTGTCCGAGGCGCGGATGGAGCTGGGGCAGATGCGCTGCGACGCCAACGTCTCGCTCAAACCGTCGGGCACAACCGTCCTCGGTACGCGGACGGAGACCAAGAACGTCAACTCGTTGCGTTCGGTCGAGCGCGCCATCACCTACGAGATCCGAAGGCAGGCGGCCATCCTGGCCGAGGGTGGAACGGTCGTCCAGGAGACCCGGCACTGGCACGAGGACACTGGCGCCACCACCGCGGGACGGCGCAAGGAGGAGTCGGAGGACTACCGCTACTTCCCCGAGCCCGACCTGGTGCCGGTGGCGCCGTCGCCCGAATGGGTCCAATCGCTGCGCTCGACGCTGCCCGAGCAGCCGTCGGTCCGGCGGGCGCGGCTGCAGGCGGAGTGGGGGTTCACCGACCCGGAGATGCGTGACGTCGTCAACAGCGGCGCGCTCGAACTGGTCGCGGCAACGGTGGCCGCGGGGGCGGACCCCGCCGGCGCGAAGAAGTGGTGGCTCGGCGAGATCGCCCGCGTGGCCAACGAGCGTGGCGTCGAGCTGGACGCGGTGGGTGTCACTCCCGCGGATGTGGCGCGGGTGGAGGAGCTGATCGCCGCCGGCTCGCTGAACGACAAGCTGGCCCGGCAGGTGCTCGAGGGCGTCCTGGCGGGGGAGGGCTCGCCGGACGACGTCGTGGTGGCTCGTGGCCTGGCGGTGGTCTCGGACGAGGTTGCGCTCAATGCGGCCGTCGACGAGGCGATCGCGGCGCTGCCCGACGTGGCGGCGAAGGTACGTGCCGGCAACGTGGCGGCCGTCGGCGCGCTGATCGGCGCCGTGATGAAGGCGACCGGCGGCCAGGCCGATGCCAAACGGGTCCGCGAGCTCATGCTGAAGCGCCTCGGCGCCGACTGATCGGGTCGCGCAGCCGAAGCTCCGGCGACACGACGGTTTCGGCGCGGAGCGTCAGGCGAAGGCGGGCACGACCTCGTTGTGCAGGAGGCGTAGCTGCTCGTCGACGGTGGCGACGCCGTCCAGCGCCATCCCGGTGAACGCCTTCACCAACGAGGCGTCGGTGATGGCGGCCACGATGTGATTGACGCCGCTCGGCTCGATCTCGGTCTTGATCTTCTCGGTCACCTCGTCGGGTGTGCCGGAGACCGACAGTCGGTCGGCGAGCTCGGCCGAGGTGAGCTCGATGCCCCTGGCCAGGTCGCCCGCGCCGATTGCATCGATGATCGGCTTGAGCTCCTCCGGGTCGACGCCGTTGCGCTGGAGTTGCTCGGCCGGCATGGAGGAGGCGTAGATACCGACCATGCTGCGGGCGGCCTGCTTCGCTGCGGCGGAGTCCTTGCCGACGGCGACAACGACCCAAGCGGCCATGTCGAGGGTGGTCCAGTCCTTGCCCGCCCGCTCCGCGCCGATCCGGAAATGTTCGACGGCGTAGTCGTAGGCCTCGCGGGTGTAGCTCAGCGCGTGGTGGCACCCGTCGGAGAGCTCGCCGGCCAGTTCGAAGGACTTCGGCCCGCGCATCGCACCGATCTTGATCGGGAGGTGCTCCTGCACCGGGCGGGCGAAGGTGAACAGGCCGCTGTAGTTGAAGAACTCCCCATCGAAGGTGATGGCGCCGTCGTCGAGCAGCGTGCGGACGACATGCAGGCCCTCCTTGACCCGGGACAGCGGCTTCGTTGTCGACCAGTCGATGCCGTACTGGGCGAGCAGGCCGAAGTTGCCCGAGGACAGCGCGACCTCGGCACGGCCCGAGCTGAGCTCGTCCAGCGTGGCGGCCGCCTGGGCGATCAGCGTCGGTTCGCGCAGCACGACCGTGGACACGCTGGGCCCGAACCGGATCTGCTCGGTCTGCCCCGCGACGGCGGCGAACAACAGCCAGAGGTCCTTGTGCCAGGTCTCGTCGGCCGCGTAGCAGGCGTAGAACCCCAGCTCGTCGGCGAGGCGGATCGAGGCCAGGGACTCCTCGAGCGGGTAGTCGGGAAGCATGCAGTAGCTGAACCTCATTGCGGGCTCCTCTCGGTCCTACGAGTCGTCGAGCTCGCGGAGGACCTCCTCGCCGGAGATCACCGTCGCGGCCCAGTGCCGGTGCATCCAGTCGAGGTGGTCGTGGCGGCTGCGGACGATGCGCAGGGTGTCCCAGTTGGGGAACGTCTGCTGGGTGACGTGCTCGGTCATGAGGTCGGGGTC
>JBOGDU010000309.1:0-3189 GCA_050743145.1 Jiangellaceae bacterium
CGCCCTTGACCAGCTCGATCAGGTGCTCAGCTCCCTCGACCTCGACGCGGTGGAAGGTCGCCATGAACTTGTACTCGGAGTCGAAGGGCACCTCGGCCAGCCGCGGGTAGGCACGCCTGGTCTGGTCGGCATCGACACCGAGCTTTGCGGCCAACACCACCAAAGCGGCCTCGGTCGGGTCTCCGACCACGGCGCCGTCGTCACTGACAGTGGCGTCACTGTCCAGGACGAGGCCGTAGGCGAGACGGGTGAAGTCCGGCACCGGCCGGCCTGCGACCGACTGGATGGCCCCAGACTTGCGGTATCCCTCGCCGTCGACTGTGAACCACGAGCCACTGGCGTAGATCGTGGACACCATCATCTGGTTCATGGTCAGCGTGCCGGTCTTGTCGGTGTTGATCGCGCTGGTGGCGCCCAGGGTCTCGACGTCGGTCAGGTTCTTGACGACGGCCTTCGCCTCGGCCAGCTGCTTCGCCCCGTAGGAGAGCATGGCCTGGACGAACGTGGGAAGGCCGGTCGGGATGGCCGAGATGGCCATCGCGGTGCCCAGCAGCAGCACGTCGCTCGCGGACATGTCGCGGAACAGTCCCACGACGACGATGAACGCGACGGCGGTCCAGGCGATGATCCCGAGCACCCGGGTGAGCGAGTCGAGCTCCTTCTGCAGCGGCGACCGGGTTCGCTTGACCGAGGTGAGCATCGTCGCGATCTGACCCATCTGGGTCTGCATCCCGGTCGCCGTCACCACCAGGGTTCCGGTTCCACGGGTGACCGATGTGTTCTGGAAGAGCATGTTGGCCCGGTCGCCCACCGCTACCTCCGGCCCCTGAAGCACGCCCGCGTCCTTGCTCACCGGTGCGCTCTCGCCGGTGAGTGCCGCCTCCTGCGTCTCGAGCGTGGCCGAGGTGACGATCCGGCCGTCGGCCGGGACGATGTCACCGGCCTCGACCAGCACCACGTCGCCGGGGACGACGTCGACCGCGGGCACCAGTGTGACGTTCCCGCCCCGCAGCACGCGGCTCTGGGGGACTTGCAGCTTCGAGAGGGCATCCACGCTGGCTCGGGCCTTGAGCTCCTGGCGGGTGCCCAGCACGACGTTCAGCAGCACCAGGACCGCGACGAGCAGAGCGGTGGAAACCTGTCCGATGACCAGGCTGACCGCCACGACAGCGACCAGCATGATGTTCATCGGGTCGCGTAGCTGTGCGAGCGCGATCGCCACCGCAGAGGGCGGTTTCTCGGCCGTGATCTGGTTCGGCCCGTGGGAGGCCAGACGTTGTGCCGCTTCCTGCGCAGAGAGCCCCGACGCCACGTCGGTGTTCAGCTCGTCGACGACCTCTGCCGCCGGCCGCAGGTACGGAGGGGTGGCCTCGACGGCGGCGCCCGGCTGCTCGGTGATGCTCACTGCGGTTCTCCTGTCGTAGCGGGAGACGACGGTCGCCGGACCTCCAGCCCGGTCGCGTCCACGGTGACACGGGTTCCAGACGTGCCGGCGAGGATTGCCGGGAGTTGGTCCAGAGCACCGATCACGCATGGGTTCCCGGTGGCGGACGCGAATGCCGCGGCAGCCTCGACCTTGGGCCCCATGGAGCCGGCCGCGAGATCGAGATCGCGGATGGCGTCCGGGTGTGCTGCGGCGATAGCACGCTGTGACGGAGTGCCCCAGTCCAGGTAAGCCGCGTCGACGTCGGTGGCGATGACCAGCAGGTCCGCGTCCAGACCCTCGGCGAGCACAGCGCAGGCCCGGTCCTTGTCGATGACCGCCTCCACGCCGACCAGGGTCCGGGTGCCCTTGAGGTACATCGTGGGGATACCGCCACCGCCGGCGCAGATGACCACGCAGCCCTGAGCGAGCAGCCACACGACCGGGCGGGTCTCGAAGATCCGCTTCGGGATCGGTGACGGGACCACGCGACGCCACGCCTCGCCGTCCCTGCGAACGGTCCAGTCACGCTCGGCGGCGAGCCGGTGGGCTTCTTCGTCGGTGTAGACCGGGCCGACGAACTTGGTGGGCGCGGCGAACGCCGGGTCGTCGGGATCGACCTCGGTCATGGTCAGCACGGTGGCGAGAGGCTTCTCGAAGGGCAGGAAGTTTCCCAGTTCCTGCTCGATCAGGTAACCGATCATCCCCTCGGTCTGTGCACCGAGGATGTCGAACGGGTAGGCCGAAGCCTCGTCGTAGGCCGACGCCTGCAAGGCGAGCAGTCCCACCTGGGGACCGTTCCCGTGCGAGATGACCAGTTCGTGCTCCTCGGCTACCGGTGCCAGGGACCGACAGGCTGTGGCGACGTTGGCGCGCTGCCGCTCCACGGTCATCGGCTCGCCCCGGCGCTGCAGCGCGTTGCCACCAAGCGCCACCACGATCCTCATCGCGCCCCTCTCGTCGAGTGCGGGTTGCTAGGCGCCGATGGTCGCGACCATGAGCGCCTTGATGGTGTGCAGCCGGTTCTCGGCCTGGTCGAACGCGATGTTGGCCACTGACGAGAACACCTCGTCGGTGACCTCCAGGCCGCCCTCCAGGCCGGTGAGCTCGGCCACGTCGCGGCCGACCGTGGTGCGGGTGTCGTGGAAGGCCGGCAGGCAATGCATGAACCTCGCGCGGGGGTTCTCCGTGCGGGCCATCGCATCAGCGTTGACCTGGTACGGCTTGAGGTCGGTCACGCGAGAGGACCAGACGTCCTTCGACTCTCCCATCGAGACCCATACGTCGGTGTGGACGAAGTCGGCTCCTCGCAGGCCCTCCGCCGGGTCGGCTGTGAGGGTGATGCGGGCACCCGACTCCTCGGCCCGCTCCCTGGCGACGTCCTGCACCGCCTTGTCCGGCCAGAGGTCCTCAGGTGCGCAGATCCGCACGTCCGAGCCCATGATCGCTCCCATGACCAGCAGCGAACGTCCCATGTTGAAGCGGCCGTCGCCCATGAAGCAGTAGGTCACGTGGTGGAGCGGCCGTCCGTCGGAGTGCTCGGACATGGTCAGGAAGTCGGCCAGCATCTGGGTCGGGTGCCATTCGTCGGTCAAGCCGTTGTAGACCGGCACGTCGGAGAACTCCGCGAGCTCCTCGACGGTGGCCTGCGCCTTGCCGCGGAACTCGATGGCGTCGAACATGCGCGACAGCACCCGGGCGGTGTCCGCGGCGGACTCCTTGTGCCCGATCTGGGACGAGCCCGGGTCCAGGTAGGTGACGTGTCC
>JBOGDU010000310.1:0-9951 GCA_050743145.1 Jiangellaceae bacterium
CGCCTGCTGGGTCCCGACACCCGTCGGATGCCGTTCCCGTCCCCTTCCTCCCCATGATCATGTCGATTTTGCGGCCCCATCAGGGGGCAAAATCGACATGATCATGGGAAGACCGGGTGAGGCCGGGCCGACTACCTGGGCGGCAAGCGGTTGACGCCTGAAATCGACACGGGGCCGGACGTCCGCAGGACGCGTGGTCAGTCCTCGGTGGAGCCCTTGGCCAGTCCCTCGCCGATCAGGTTCATCACGGTCGGATCAGCGAGCGTGGTGACGTCGCCCAGGTCGCGCTTCTCGGCCACGTCGCGCAGCAGCCGGCGCATGATCTTGCCCGAGCGGGTCTTGGGCAGCTCGGGCACGACCATGATCTGACGCGGCTTGGCGATTGGCCCGATCTCCTTCGCGACGTGGTCGCGCAGTTCGCCCACCACGCCCGCTCCGCCGTCGCCCGCCTCGGCACGGAGGATCACGAACGCGACGATGCCCTGACCGGTCGTCGGGTCGGTCGCTCCGACGACCGCCGCCTCGGCGACCTTCGCGTGCGACACCAGGGCGGACTCGACCTCGGTGGTCGAGATCCGGTGCCCCGACACGTTCATGACGTCGTCCACCCTGCCGAGCAGCCAGACGTCGCCGTCATCGTCCTTCTTGGCACCGTCGCCGGCGAAGTAGTAGCCCTGCCCGGCGAAGCGCGCCCAGTAGGTGTCCCGGTACCGCTCGTCGTCGCCCCAGATGGTCCGCAGCATCGCCGGCCACGGCTCGGTCAGCACCAGGTATCCGCCGCCACCGTTCGGCACCGGCGTCCCTGTGTCGTCGACGACGTCGGCACCGATTCCTGGCAACGCCTTCATCGCCGAGCCCGGCTTGGCCGCGGCGACACCCGGTAGCGGGCTGATCATGATGGCCCCGGTCTCCGTCTGCCACCAGGTATCGACGACGGGCGTACGGTCACCGCCGATGTTCCGGCGGTACCAGATCCACGCCTCGGGGTTGATCGGCTCGCCGACGGTGCCCAACAGCCGCAGCGACGACAGGTCGTGCTGAGCCGGGATGTCGTCGCCCCACTTCATGAACGTCCGGATCGCCGTCGGGGCGCAATAGAGGATCGTCACGCCGTACTTGGCGGCGATCTCCCACCAGCGGCCCTTGTGCGGGGTGTCCGGCGTGCCCTCGTACATCACCGTGGTCGCGCGGTTGGTGAGGGGGCCGTAGACGATATAGCTGTGGCCGGTGACCCAGCCGATGTCGGCCGCACACCAGAAGATGTCTGTCTCGGGCTTGAGGTCGAAGACGTCGCGGTGGGTGTACGCCACCTGGGTGAGATAACCGCCGGTCGTGTGCAGGATCCCCTTCGGCTTCGCGGTGGTACCGCTCGTGTAGAGGATGTAGAGCGGGTGCTCGGCGTCATGCGCCTCGGGGGTGTGCTGCTCGCTCTGCGACTCGACCAGGTCGTGCCACCAGACGTCGCGGCCCTCGGTCCAGTCGATCTCCTGACCGGTACGACGGACGACGAGCACACTGCGGACGTCGGGGCACTCCCGCAATGCGGTGTCGACGGCCGGCTTTAGCGCACTGGCCGAGCCGCGGCGGTAGCCGCCGTCGGCGGTGACGACGACCCGGGCGTCGGCGTCCTGGATGCGGCCTTTCAGGGCGTCGGCCGAGAAGCCGCCGAAGACCACGGAGTGCGGCGCACCCAGGCGGGCGCAGGCCAGCATCGCGATCGCGGTCTCGGGGATCATCGGCATGTAGATCGCGACCCGGTCGCCCTTCCGGACGCCGAGCTCGGTGAGGGCGTTGGCGGTCCTGCACACGTCGCGGTGGAGGTCGGCGTAGGTGATGGTGCGGGTGTCGCCCGGCTCACCCTCCCAGTGGATCGCCACCTGGTCGCCGTGGCCGGCCTCGACGTGGCGGTCGACGCAGTTGTAGGCGACGTTGAGCTTGCCGCCGACGAACCACTCGGCGAAAGGCGCATTCGTCCAGTCGAGCACCTGGCTCCACTCGGTGTCCCAGGTGACCAGCTCGCGGGCCTGGCGATCCCAGAAGGCCAGCCGGTCGGCTGCCGCCTCGTCGTAGAGCCCGGCGCCCGCATTGGCCTGTGCGACGAACTCGTCGGGCGGCGGAAATCGGCGCTCCTCGTGGAGGAGGTTGGACAAGGCTTCGCTGGTCACGTCGGCTCCAGTTCTTCTCGCGTCTGCGGGGGCGGCCGCTGCACGTACCTCACCATCGAGGGTCCCGGCGCATCAACCCGCCCTGGCTACAGCCTCGGTATGGGAGGTTTGCACAAGTCGGTCTGCAGCGACGGCCATGACTTGAGCCTACGGCCGCGGACGGCGTCGGCCTCGACGAGCGTCCACGGGCCGCGTCAGCCCATTCCGCGAGTTCACCCTGCTCCTCCAGTGGCCGCTACCCGCGCGCCGGACGTGCGGACGGCTGACGCACCTCGCAGCGATAGCACTGGGTGACGTAGGGAAGCACCAGGCTGCCGTCGGCAGCATGCCGGCGGTAGAGCCGGTCGACTTCGGCGAGGATGAGGTCGCGCTGCCCGACCGGTCGCTCGGCCACGTACGAGCGCGACCTGACCAGCGCGAGCAGCCCTTCGCGGTCGAGGCGTTGGGTATGGCTGAATGTCGCCACCTCGACGGGGCCCGAGCGGGTGCGGGCGGTGAAGCGGTTACCCACGACGTCCTCGGGGAATGCGTCCTTGCTGCCGATCACGCGCGAGAGCTCGGCCACCCACGGCACGGTCTCGTCGCGCAGGTTCCAGACCAGGCCGAGCCGTCCGCCGGGACGGAGGACCCGGGCGATCTCGGGCAGCGCCCGGTCCTGGTCGAACCAGTGGAAGGCCTGCGCCGCCACCACCACGTCGACGTCCGCGTCGGCGAGTGGGAGCGCCTCCGCCGATCCCGTCCGCGCGTCGATGCCGGGCAGGCCGTCGCGAAGCGTCTCCAGCATGGGCTCGGACGGGTCGACGGCGACGACGTCGTGGCCGGCGGCGACGAGGGCACGGGTCAGTTTGCCGGTCCCGGCGCCGACGTCGAGGACGCGGCGGGGAGTCGGGCCCACCAGCCAGGTGACGGCCTGGGGCGGGTAGCCTGGCCGGGACCGCTCGTACTCGTCCGCCACCTGACCGAAGATGCCGGCGCGCCCGCGTGGGTAGCGCTCTGACCTGTCGGCGGCCACGCCTCGCACCCTATGGCCGGGTCGTGAAGATCGTCGTGCAGGATCGGGCTGGCTGGCTGGCCCGGTTGGCCACTCTGCACAACGATCTTCACCAGCCGCGCCGTCGGGAGATCCGTAGGGTCGGATCTCGTGTACGAAGATGGACCGCTCGACCCGTTCGGCGCCGTCGCGGCCCTGACCGGTGTCGGCGCCGCCGCGGCGCACGCGCGCGATGCCCTCGACGCCATGCTGCGGCATCCGTCGGTACGGCGCGACGTGCGCCGGCTCGCCGCGGAGTCGGTTCTCCGTGGCGCCCGGGCGTCCGCGGTGCTCGCCGGCGGGGATCCGGACGACGTCCGCGACCCGATCCTGCAGGGATCCCTACGTGCTACCGGGGAGGTCGCCGCTCTGGCGGCGACATGGGAGCGGGCGCCGGGGCAGGCGCTGGCCCGGATCCACGTGCTCGCGGCGCGTGACCTGGCTCCCGCGGAGTCACTGGGTCGGCCGCGCCCCGGCGCCGACGCTGGGCGGCTCGAACAGTTGCTGCGCCTGGCGGGTGCCAGGTCCGGCGCTCCCGGGGTTGTCGTCGCAGCGCTGGTACACGGCGAGCTGAAGTCGCTCGACCCGTTCGGGTCCGCCGGTGGCCTGGTCGCGAGGGCGACGGAACGACTGGTGCTGGTCGCGCGGGGTGTGGACGCCTCGGCGGTGGGCGTGCCGGAGGTGGGCCACCTCGACCTCGGGCGTGCGTACGAGCCGCTGGTCGCGGCGTACGCGACCGGTGGAGCGGACGGCGTCGCTGCCTGGGTGCGGCACTGCTGTGAGGCGTACGCCCGTGGCGCCGAGGCTGCACTGGCGCATGCGAACGGCGCCCCCGGATGAACCGAGTAGGGGCGCCGCCGCTGGCACGTCAGTGTGGGTTACCAAGCGTGCAGCTCGTCTGTCGCCCCGGCTGACCCGGGACAACTGCCCGTACATGGGCTGATCGCCGCGTGGGTGCCCAGCTGCCGTGCGCGGTCCTTGCGGGCCGTACTCTCGTTTGTAGAGCACGCCTTCGGCGTGTCGGAAGGGTTTCGCCAAGATCTTTACGTTCGGGTCCGCCGCTTACTCACACTGAGAGGCGCCGAAACGGGCCAGTGCGGCGATCCCCTCCTCGGCCAGCACGATCCTCGGGTTCGTCACCCGGCCGTTTTCGTCGATCAGCTCCGCTGCGAGCTCGACGGGTCCGAGCAACTCGGTGAGCGTGCAGTCGGTGACTCGCCAGGTGACCTCGACCTGGGTCGGGGACCGACCGCCGGGCTCGAAGGGTGCCGGGAGCGTCGCCGCGACGGTCTCGAATCCGGCGGCGGATCCACTCAGGGCCGTGAGTTCGAAGCGCAGGCCCGGATCGAAGGCCCGCAGGTAGAGCCGCATGACCAGGGTGTCCGGTTCGGACTGCAGGACCTCGACGCGCTCGACACCGATGCCGAACTGGAACACCGTGTTCGTGTCGCAGACGACGTCCTGTGCCTCGCGCAGGACACTCGTCGCCGGGAGGAGGACGTCGGCCACCTGCTCGCGTGCCTCGGTACGCACGTTCAGCTCGAGCACAGTCGGCGTCGCACCGGCGCATTCGCTGGCCGCCACGGAGGTGAGAACGTTGGTCCACTCGCCGGCCCGGAGCCGCGTCGTCGGCGGCTCGTCCTGCTCGTCGACGATCGTCCACCCTTTGGGGCGTGCGCTATGTACGACGACGTCGAGCGACCCGGCGTTGTACAGCGGGAAGCCGAGGTCGACGGCGGGGGGTTCGACGAAGCTGATCTGTGGGACGCCGGCGACGAGCCGGATCTCCTGCTCGGCGGCGGTGACGTCGGCGGCGTCGTGACGCGCGTTGGACACCAGGACGCCGACTGCAAGGCCGACGGCGACCGCGACCGCCAGGGCTGCCCACTGCCGCCACATCGGCCGGCTGTCCTCGTCGTCAGGCGGCGTGGGACCGCCAAGGTGCAGCGGCGGAAGTGAGCGCGATGAGCTGCCCCGCTCGGAACGAGCGCGGGGACCGAGGTCGAGGACCTCGGCGGGAGGATCGCGCGGGTCGGTCACGAGGTGCGACCTCTGCGACGAGTGGCGTACCAGACCAGGCCGGCCGCCGCAGCGCCCGCCCCGATGGCCGCAGCGGCGATGGCGGGCTTCGGTGCGTCGCGGATGGACGCACCCCGCTGACGGAGCGCGACCGGCTTCGAGAAGACGAGCACCGGCCAGCCGCGCTCGGCTGCGGTCTTGCGAAGTGCGCGGTCGGGGTTGACGGCGTACGGGTGGCCCACTGCGTCGAGCATCGGCAGGTCGGTGGCCGAGTCGGAGTACGCGTACGAGCGCGAGAGTTCGTAGCCCTCGGCGTCGGCCAGCTCACGGACTGCGGCGGCCTTCGTCTCGCCGTAGGCGTAGAACTCGATCGCGCCGTCGAAGCGGCCGTCCGCACCGACGACCATACGGGTTGCGATCACCCGGTCGGCGCCGAGCATCTCGCCGATCGGCTCGACCACCTCCGCTCCGCTCGACGACACGATCACGACGTCGCGACCGGCCAGGTGGTGTTCCTCGATCAGCGTGACGGCCTCGTCGTAGACGATCGGGTCGACGATCGTGTGCAGCGTCTCGGCGACGATGTCCTTGACCGCCTTGACGTCCCATCCCGTGACCAGTCCGGACAGGTACTCGCGCATGCGTTCCATCTGGTCGTGGTCGGCGCCACCGACGAGATAGACGAACTGGGCGTAGGCGCTGCGCAACACCGCTCGCCGGTTGATCAGGCCGCCCTGGTAGAAGCTGCGAGAGAAAGCGAGCGTGCTGGACTTGGCGATGACCGTCTTGTCCAGGTCGAAGAACGCAGCCGTGTGGGCGGCAGCCGGGCCCACCCGGCGCGGGGGGACGGCTCCGTTGGATGCCGGATCGACGTCGATGTCCACGAGATCGAGGATAGGCGGGTAGGGCGGACAGGGCGTCACAGAAAATTCTCGACTTGTTGGTTTGGACGCCCAGAATCCGGGAAGTAAATGTCATGGCGGCACCCCCCGCCGCTTGGACCTGACCCGCCCCCCTGGTTGGGTCCCACCACGGCTCCCGCCGCCCCCCGGCGGGGGCCGTGCGTCATTCCCGGACGAATCAGCATCACGTCGTCCACACGCACCGTCGTCCGAGCCGGCCCGTCCACAGGACGGATTCCGACGGCCACACGGGGCCCGTCCCGGCCGCCAGAGTGGACCTCTGCTACCACGCGGAGGTCAGTCGTGAACCCTTCCCCTGCACGGCCACCGGCGGCCCGCCCGCTCGTCGTGACCGCCGACGACCGACTGCTCGACGACCTGCTCCGGCTGGCCGCCGCCGCCGGCGTCGAGGTCGACGTCGCCGCTGATCCCGGCGCGGCCCGCGCGCGGTGGCCGGTGGCGCCGATCGTCGTCGTCGGTGACGACCAGGCCGCCGCAGTCGCCGCCGCCGATCCCGGCCGGAGGCATGAGGTCGTCCTGGTCGGTCTCGACCTCGACGACGCCGACGTGTGGCGACGAGCCGTGGCCGTCGGTGCCGACAACGTGGTCTTTCTCCCCGAGGCCGAGCCCTGGCTGGTGGACCGGTTGGCCGACGCCGCCGAGGGAGGTGGGCGCGACGGCGTGCTGGTCGGTGTCGTGGGCGGCCGCGGGGGTGCCGGCGCGTCAGTCCTGGGGGCAGCACTGGCCCTCACCGCGGCCCGCAGCGGCCTGCGGTCGATGCTGATCGACCTCGACCCTCTCGGCGGTGGCATCGATCTCGTGATGGGCGCCGAGGACTGCACCGGTCTGCGTTGGCCCGACTTCGCCGAGACCCGCGGCCGTCTCGGTGGCGCCGAACTGTGCGACTCCCTGCCGGCCAGCTTCGGCCTCACCGTGCTGTCGTGGGATCGCGGCGACGTTCTGACGGTGCCCGCCGAGGCCGTGCGAGCCGTGCTCACCGCGGCACAGCGCGCCTGCGACGTCGTGGTCCTCGATCTGCCTCGACGCGTCGATGCGGCTACCGAACACGCACTGGCCCGGTGCAGGAGCGCCATTCTCGTCGTGCCTGCCGAGGTCCGGGCGGTCGCGGCGGCGGCCAGGGTCGCCACCGGCATTTCTGCCGCGGCCCGCGACGTCCGCGTCGTCGTGCGTGGGCCGTCGCCATCCGGTCTCGACGGCGCCGAGGTGGCCGCCGCGCTCGGGCTCTCGCTGGCGGTCGAGATGGACGCCGAGCCGCGTCTCGACGAACTGCTCGAACGGGGTGAGGCACCCGGCCGTTCGGGGAAGGGGCCCCTGGCCCGCGCCTGTGAGCGGCTGCTCGCGGATCTCCTTCCATCGATGCGGGTCAGGGCGGCGTGAGCTCGCCGGCCAGCCTGGACGACCGACTGCTCGAGCGGGTGCGCTCGTCGCTGGCGGTCGAGTCCGGCGTCCCGACGCCGGCGCGGGTCGCAGCAGCACTGCGCACGGCCGGGTCGGTTCTCGGCGACGCTGCCGTGCTCGAGATCACCGAGCTCCTGAGCGCCGAGATCTCCGGCGCGGGTCCACTCGACGCCCTGCTTCGCGAGCCGGGCGTCACCGACGTCCTGGTCAACGCCCCGGACGCCGTATGGGTGGACCGCGGGTCCGGCCTCGAACGGTCGACGGTCCGGTTCCGCGACGAGGCAGCCGTGCGGGCACTGGCCCAGCGGCTGGCGGCCTCGGCGGGTCGCCGCCTCGACGACGCCATGCCCTTTGTCGACGCCCGGCTGCCCGGGGGTATCCGGCTTCACGCCGTTCTGCCGCCCGTCGCGCCGGCCGGGACCGTGGTCTCGTTCCGGGTGCCCTCCGCGCGCACGTTCGGGCTGGACGACCTGGTGACCTGCGGCAGCATCTCGACGTCGATGGCTCCGATACTCGTCGCGGTGGTCAGAACCCGGCTGGCCTTCCTGGTCACGGGCGGCACGGGCAGTGGGAAGACCTCCGTGCTCGGGGCGCTGCTCGGGCTCGCCGATCCGGGGGAGCGGCTGGTCCTCGTCGAGGACTCCGGTGAGCTGCGACCGGCGCACCCCCACGTGGTGCGGCTCGAGGCGCGGCTTCCGAACGTCGACGGCGCCGGACGGGTCGGACTCGACGACCTCGTGCGGCAGGCGCTGCGGATGCGCCCCGACCGCCTGGTCGTCGGTGAGGTCCGAGGCGCCGAGGTGGTCGACCTGCTCGGTGCGCTCAACACCGGGCACGACGGCGGCTGCGGGACCCTCCATGCCAACTCCGCCGGCGACGTGCCTGCACGGCTCGAAGCGCTGGGGATAGCTGCTGGGCTCGGACGCGACGCCGTCCATGCCCAGGCCGCCGCCGCGCTCGACGTCGTCGTGCACCTGGCCAGGGACGGCGCGGGCCGCCGGCGTGTAGCTGAGCTGGACCTGCTGTCGTGCACCCCCGCGGGGCGACTGGTCGCCGTTCCGGCACTGCGCGCCGAGGCCGACGGCGACGTGCGCCGCGGTCCCGGCGCGGCCGGCCTCGACGCGAAGCTCGCCGAACGCGGTGCGGTGTGGTGAGCGGCCTGATTGCCGTGCTCCTGGCGGCCGGTGCCGCGGCGCTCGTGGCCGGGGGCCGGCCCAGCATGCTGGAGTCCCGCCTCGGGTCGGCGCGACCCGGCACAGTCGGTCGCGGGCGTGCGTCCGGGCTGCTGGTCGTCCCCGTCAGCCGGCGACGGTGGGCGGCTCGCGCGCGGGAGCGGCGGCGACGGCTGGGCGAGATCACCGAGGCCTGCCTCGCGCTCGCGTCCACCCTGCGTACCGGCGTTCCGGCGCGTCACGCGCTCGACGTGGTCGCCGCCGATTGGCCCGACCTGCTCGGACCTGCGGCCAGGAGGGCCGGGATCGGTGGCAGCATTCCGGTCGCGCTTCGCGATGCCTCGAGGCGCGACGGTTGCGGCGCGCTGGCCGGAGTGGCGGCCGGATGGGAGGTCTCCGAACGCACGGGAGCCGCTCTGTCTCACGTGCTCGTGGCTGTCGCCGACTCACTGCGGGGCGAGGCCGCTGTGCGCCGCGAGGCGGAGGCTCAACTCGCGACCGTCCGCACGACGACCCGGTTGCTGGCGCTGCTTCCGGTCGGCACGTTGCTCCTGCTCTCCGGCGGCAGCGGCGCGGCGATCGACTTCCTGGTCGGGTCGGCGTTCGGGGTGGCCTGCCTGGTGGTCGCGGCGGGCCTCGTAGCGATCGGGATGTGGTGGGTCCGCCGGCTGACCCGGTCCGCGGTCAGGTCGCCGTGGGGGTGATGAGCGGGCTGTGTCCGCAGGCGCGAGCGCGGTGACCCTCACCGCGACGATGGCGATCGTGCTCGCCGCGGCCGCCGCTGCCGTGGCAGTCGGACCACGGCCTGCGTCTGCTCGACTGCGCCGAGTCCTGAGGCCGCGGTCGACCCCCCGGGTCGAGGCCGTCGTCGGCGACCCGCCATGGCCTGCTGGGGGCCGCGCAGCACCGCGAGAGTCGGCCGGGGAGAGCCCGAGGCCCACCGAGCGGGCGCGTGGCCCGCTCGGTTCTGCACCCGCCCGGGTGGCGGCCGTGGCGATGGTCGCGGTTGCCGCGGCATGGTTGGTGGGCGGCATCGCCGCTCCCGCCGTGGGCCTCGGCGTCGGGGTCGCGGCCTGGGCCTGGCTCGGCCGGCTCGAGTCGGCGAGCGTGGTGCGGGCCAGGGACGACGCGATGGCGGCACTGCCTCTGACGGCAGAGTTGCTGTCGGCGGCTGTGGTGGCCGGGAGCGCGCCCGTGGTCGCGGCCGAAGCCGTCGGCAGCGCTGTGGGCGGCCGGCTGGGAGG
>JBOGDU010000311.1:0-5609 GCA_050743145.1 Jiangellaceae bacterium
TGGAGCTTCACCGCCTCCCGCCAGCTGATGGGCGATGTGACCGGGGACGGTCTGGACGACGTGGTGTCGCTGCACCGGCAGTCGAATGGTGGGGTGCTGGTGTTCGTACACCGCAACACTGGTGCGAGCTTCGCGGCTCCGGTCGTGTGGCAGGACCTGCGAACCGGTGGCTGGTCGTTCGACAACTCTCGGCAGACGTTGGCAGATCTGGACGGCGACGGGGTGTCGGACCTTGTGTCCAGCCACGCCCAGTCGACGGGCGGGGTGGTGTTGTGGGCGCATCTGTCGACGGGGTCGTCGATGAGCAGCCCGGCATTGTGGGCTGATCTGCGCACCGGTGGTTGGTCGTACGTGAACTCGCGACAGGCCGCCGGCGACGTCGACGGCGATGGCCGGGACGACGTCGTGACCTCGCACCGGCAGCCCAACGGTGGGGTGCTGTTGTGGACACATCTGTCGACGGGGTCGTCGTTCGGCAGCCCTGCCCTGTGGCAGGACCTGCGCACCGGCGGCTGGTCGTACGCCAACTCCAAGCAGCTCGTGGTCGACACCAATGGCGATGGTCGCGACGACGTCGTGACGGCCCACCGTGATGCCGCCATTGGCGGCTACCGCATCTGGCTCCACGACTCGACCGGCACCTCGTTCGGATCGCCGTCGCTGTACTGGGGCGTCGTCGCAGGTCGTCCCTACGACGGGATGCAGATGGCGATCTCGAGCCGAACCATGACGAAGTGACGGGTGCGGGCCGAGTCCGTGGCCGGGTGGCGTCCGGACGCGGTGGCTCGCTGGACGATCACCGGTCCTGCCACCTGTACGCTGGTTGGGGCTTCCGAGATTCCGGTTGACCCCATCCGGGGACGTAGCTCAATTTGGCAGAGCACCGCCTTTGCAAGGCGGGGGTTGAGGGTTCAAGTCCCTTCGTCTCCACCCATATGACCTGCACTGATGCTTCCAACTCGGTCCAAGGGGCAAGCCAGTGTGGGCCGTGTGGAGCCGAAGATGTATGCAAGACCTCACTCCTCCACGTCGTCGAGGCTGCGGTCCATGACATCCATGGCGGCCCGGAGCCGATCCGATAGCGCGTGCCCGTAGAGGTCCATCGTCAGACGAAAGGTTGAGTGACCAAGGATCTCCATCACGGTGCGTGGTTCGACGTCGTTCCCAAGGAGAAACGTCGCGCAACCGTGGCGAAGGTCGTGCATGCGCAGCCACTCAAGCCCTGCCTTCTGGCGGAGTTCGTGGGACCGTTGCTCAATGTTCCTGGGCTCCACCGGCGTACCGATCGAACTGGTGAAGACCAGACCGATCGAGTCCTGTCACCTCTGGCCGGCCTCGACACGTTCACGCTCCTGGTACTCGCGCTGACGTTCGAGCGCCCGCATTGCAACCAGGGGAATGGGGAATGGCCGACGCGACGGCCGGGTCTTCGGCTCCACTAGCTGAAGCCGGCCAACGAAACGCTGCAGCGCCCGATTGACCGTCAGCACTCGGTTCTCAAGCGCAATATCCGTCCACCGGAGACCACATGTCTCTCCCCGCCGCAACCCATCGCAAGACCCAACACGAACACCGCCTCCAGCTGGTCACCACAGATGACCTTCAGGAAGCCGCGCGCATCCTCCAGCGTCAGATGACGCCGCTCAGCCCGGAGAACCCGCATGGGCTACGTCGCGTGCCGTTACATCGACGGCACCGCACACGTCGCCGACCATGACGAGCTTGCCGCAGTCGCTTGGGCTTCACCCGACGAGCTTGAGGCGTACGTGCCCTACGGGTTCGCCCCCGTCGTGACCGACTACCTAAACAACACCCTCCGCCGCGACCATCCAGCCGATTGACAGGGCAAGCAAGTACGACGGCTGAGACCACGCGGCTGGGTAGGGCCGGAGCCGCTTGTACGGCGTGTGCGACGAGACACGATTAGAGGGCCGTACAGGCGGCAATCGACCGCCGGCCAGCCCTCCTCGACCCGACCGAGAGCTCGCCACCCTCGCCCTCTGCGTCCTACCTGGCGGTGACCATAACCGAGCCCGTAACAGTGGCTTGATCGGAGCCGTTGGTGGCCTCCAACGTGATCGAGTATGGGCCCGACGGCCAGCGGCTGGTGATTCTGTCTTCGATGAATAAGTTGTCACAGCCGACGGGGTTGGTCACGAAGTCCGCGACGTCGCTGAACTGGCGGTCGAACTCGGTGCCGGGCGCGTCCACCGTGACGGTGTAGGCGACGAGCTGTACCCGTTCGAAGTTGGTGCACACAAAGGCGAGGCTGTCCAGTCGATCGGGATGGGTGGCGGTGTCGCGGTTACCGTCACGATCCTTGTCTGTCACCGCGCGTGCGAACACGCCGACAGAGAAGTCGCCGTTGGGCTGGCTGTCTGCCTCCTCGTCGGTGGCCGCGGCAGAGCCAGCCACGCTGACGAGCAGGACGCCAGCGAGGGTTGTGCTAAGGGCAGTGAGACCAATGATGCGCATGGTGTTCCTCCCGTCGCGATTTGCCACTGTCTAGCACCGTACGGTACGGCGCAGCCCCCAGTTGGATTGGGAGGAGTGGTCATCGACCGGTGACGATCTTGGCCTCCCGCAGCACCCCGGTGACCGGGTCGACCAGCTCGATACCGCGACGATGTCGAGCTGCCACAGCTGCATCGGCCTGGACGCTCCCACCGCTGGTAGGAGTCCCGTGGCCGCTTCCGCGCGGACAGGCCCGACGCCGCCAGCGCGGCCGTCCACGCCTGCACCTGGTCGTGGGTGACGTCGAGGAGGCGCACCGCGCCCCAGGACGGGTCGGACGTGGACCGCGAGGATGCCCGCGTAACGGTCCCGGGTGGACGCCTTGAGATTCCCCTTCGACGCCAGCCACCGGGCCGGCCAGTCCCCAACCGTGACCCGCCCCAGGGTCGGGTCCACACACGTCCCGGTGACGTGCTGCGTCGTCTGCTCGTCCAGCCACTACGCGGGGGTCCACCTTCCGACCGAACCGGCGCTCGCGTAGCTGCCCATCCGGGCGGCGGTAGGTCGGGGTGGCCATGATCGGCTTCCTGCCGGCGAATATCGGCACGTTCATGAGCCCGGGTCGCCCGGCCAAGTCGGAGTTGAACCGCTCCATCCCGACGGTCGTCGAGCAGAAGGCGTCGCAATTGGTTGCCTCGATCAGAAGCCGTTTTACTGGGAAGGGCCGGTGGCCGCAGGGGGGAGCGCCATCGAGGCGCGCAGGGACGTGAGGGGGGTATCGGGGATGCTGATCAGTCCGCGAGTTGGCCGGTCGAGATCGAAGGTGACAAGGAGCAGGAGCGTGACGAGACCGGCCGCGAGCAGAACGGTGATCACGCCCCGGCCGAGGATGGCCAGGTAGAAAGCGAGGAGCCCGAGCGCGACAGCCGCACCCCCGACCTCGATCGCCAACACGGCACCGGGCACTCGGTTGTTGAGGCCGGAGACGCGAACGGTTTGCATGTCGATCGTGCTGTTAAGGCTGTCGACGTAGAGGCGCGGAGCGCTCGCGAGCGGCTCAGCCGCCAACGCCTGCCCGGCGAACCCCCAGAGCATGCGCAACTGAGCGTCGCCGTCCACGATCACGCTTCGCTGCGCCGCGCTGCCGGGAATCGCGTGCGAGAGCCGAATGCTGGTGTCGGTGTACCGCACTAAGAGGGCAAGCGAGCGGCTACGCTCCGGCTCGGCGAGGGCCTGTGCACGCAGATAGGTGGTGTCAATCGCGTTCGCGTGGTCCACGACAGCTGCCCGCCGAGACTCGTAGCGGCCGACGGCGAGGCTTAACCCGAAGGCGAGAATTTAGTGCAACGTGGCCGAGCAGCGCCGCCTGCAGCACGCCGAACGGCTCGCGCAGCGCGTCGGAACGCTCGCGGAAATGGCGGCCGGCCGCGAGACCCAGCAGAGTCACCCCGACGACGACCGCGAAGATGATCAGCGCCAGTTCCCAGCTGCTGAGCCTGAAGAAGAACACTCGCCCTCCGCCCACGGGCTGAACGGCCGACAGCCCACCTGTGCGATTCCAAGCTGAACGCTGATACCAACTCCGGCCCGCCGACTCTCGTGACCCGAGCGCCAGCGGGACATATCACACGGTGTCACATGAGCAGACGACGATCACGCACTCAAGTGATCGGTGACGCAACTTCCGCGCGTGCACCTCCAGCGGTCTGCCAGTTCGCCATCCTTGTTCACAGCCGACCGAGGAGGTAGCGCAGATGTCGCACGACGAAGCAACCCAGGGGAACTCGGCAACACCGGCTACGAGCTCTTTGTCGGAGCCCTGTCGGTCCTGTCGCTGGTGAACCTCGTCCTGATCTCCGTGTTGCGCCAACCTGCCATGCAGAACGTCGTGCACGTGCTCGACGTCGTGCTCAGCATCGTCTTCCTGATCGACTTCCTGGTGCGGCTGCGCCCGGCACCCTCGCGGTCGGACTACCTTCTCCGCCGGTTCGGATGGGCCGACCTGCTCGCCAGCCTGCCCTTCCCGCAGGTGAAGCTGCTGCGGATCTTCCGACTGGTCCGCGTCATCCGGTTGCTGCGCCGCTACGGGGTCCGCAACATCGGCCGCAGCCTCACCCGGGACCGCGCCGGCAGCGCACTGCTGACGTTGCTGCTCATCGGCATCCTCGTCCTAGAGTTCGGCAGCCTGGCGATGCTGCACCTGGAACGGAACGCACCGGACGCGAACATCACCACCGCCGGCGACGCCCTCTGGTACGTCGTCGTGACCATGTCCACCGTCGGCTACGGCGACCAGTTCCCGGTCAGCACCGTCGGACGTGAGCTCGGGGCGTTCATCATCGTGATCGGCGTCGGGATCTTCGGCACCCTCACCGGCTACCTCGCAAACCTCTTCCTCTCCCCTGCGAAACAACCTGAGGCCGCCGAAACGGCGACCACCCCGGACCAGGCGCGACGCCAGCTGCACCAGATCCGGGAACTACTGGCCCAACAGGAGGCCGCGATCGCTGAACTCGAACTGGCGTTGCGGGAGACGTAGCCGAGAGCGGCGGAGGTGCGGACCTGGTACGTCGGTCTGTCCCCGGCGGGGAAGGCTGCCACCGACCGGATCGTGGAACGCCTGGAGGTTCAAGGGAACATGCTGCGGATGCCGCACTCGCGGCCCCTCGGGGACGGGTTGTACGAGTTGAGGTTCACCTGTGAGGGCGTCGCTCGACCGATCACGTACGTGTTCGACCCGGGTCGGTGGGCGGTGACGTTGACGACGTTCCGCAAGCAGCGCCGGAACGAGCGCGCCGAGGTATTGCGGGCACGCCACGCGCAGGCCGCCCACGAGCAGGCCCGCGAGGCCGAACGGCAGGAGAAGGGGAAGGGGAGGAGGCGGCGATGAGCACGACGACTCCGTGGCGTCAGGTCCAAGCCGAGGCGCTTGCCGCGATGAGCGAGGCTGAACGGGCCGAGTATGACGCTGCCTGCGAGGAAGAAGAGGCACGGCTGCAGTTGGCGGAGATGGTGTACAACGCCCGCACCGCCGCTGGGCTGTCGCAGACCGAGTTGGCCCGTCGGGCTGGTACGCGGCAGAGTGTCATCTCCGCGATCGAGAACGGCGCGCAGATTCCCGGGGGTCTGATGCTCGGTCGCATCGCCCGCGCTCT
>JBOGDU010000312.1:0-12116 GCA_050743145.1 Jiangellaceae bacterium
CCCGTCGCAGGCGCGTGCGCTCGTCGTGGCCAACGCCACCGACGTCATCACCGCGCTGAAGTGCTGCGGGCTGCGGCACATGGACAAGCGGGACCGTCTGACCCGGTTCCTCCGCGAGAGGCTGGCAGCCGGTCCCCCCGTCCAGCCGCTGCCCACGCTGCTCTCGCCCCAGGAGCAGGCCTGGTACCTGCAGGGGACGTTCTTCAACACCGCGGTCGTCCAGATGTCAGAGGCGACGGCGCACTTGCTGCTGGCGCTCGCCCAGAACCCGGACGTACAGCGGCGTCTCGCGGCCGAACCGGAGGACAACGTCTACGCAGAGCAGGTCATCGACGAGTCGCTGCGCCGCTATCCGCTGTTCGGCATCGCACACCGGATCACGACCGACGAGATCGTCGTCGGCGACGACACGTTGCTGCGGGCCGGATCAGTGCTCTGCTTCAACTACCCGGAGTTCCACGCCACCGGCTTCGAGCGTCCCGATGTCTTCGACCCCGACCGGTGGCCGGACGTGCACCGGCGAGAGGCCAACTACATCCCGTTCGGCGTCACGGCGAACCGGCCGTGTCCGGCACGCGGTGTCGCCCCGCTCACCATGCAGGTGGTCGCGCGCGAGGTGTTGCGGCGTTTCGAGCTGCACTCGACGGCGGCGCACACCCGCTCGCTACCCAACCGAGGGCCGTGCCTGCTCGTGCGCCGGACCAGCCCGGACCGGCCTCGACGGCGCGCTGCCGCGCTGGCGTCCATGCGCGCCCGCGACCGGTGGGAGGACCTGTGGCGCAGCCTTGCCCAGCTCGTCCTCGGCGCCTACATGGTGGTCGACGCCCGCCGGCAACGCCTTGCCCAGCAGTACTTCGAGCCGGAAGGCGCGCGGTGATGACCGGTCGTCGGCGAAGCTCGCCACCCCACCGCCGAGGAGGGACGACTGCATGAAGGTGATCGGTGTCGGTGTCGGCCGGACCGGCACGCTCTCGTTGAAGGCCGCCCTCGAACGGCTCGGGTTCGGTCCGTGCTTCCACATGCGCAACGTGCTCGACCACCGGGAGCGCCTGCCGTTGTGGGAGGCCGCGGCAGCCGGTTCGACGGTCGACTGGAATGCGGTCTTCGCCGGGTACGAGTCGAGCGTCGACTGGCCGGGGGCGGCGTTCTGGCGGGAGCTGACCGCCCACTATCCCGACGCCAAAGTGATCTTGACGGTACGAGACCCCGAGCGTTGGTACGACAGCGTGCGCGACACGATCTACCAGCTGTTCGGGGGCGGCACCGAGAGCCCGCTGGCGGACGAGGCCCTGCGGAGGATCCCCGGCATCGCGGCGATGCATGCGTTCAACCGGAAGCTGGTGTGGGACGGGCCGTTCCTGGAGGGACGCTTCGACGACCGCGACTGGGCCACGCGCGCATTTCTCCGGCACAACGCGGCCGTGCGGGAGGAGATACCTCCCGAACGGCTGCTCGTCTTCGAGGTCAGCGAAGGCTGGGGACCGCTGTGCGACTTCCTCGAGGTGCACCGGCCGGACGATGAGTTCCCCCGTCTGAACGACCCGGCGGCGTTCTGGGGGCGCGTACGGGAGCGCCTGGCCGAGGGCGCCGTCTCACCCCATCCCGCGACGGTCGCAGAGTGATGAACCGCTGCGGGCGCGGACTCGTGGATAGGACAGGTGCCTAACCGTGGCCGGGAGAGAGGTGACGAGCAGATGACCACGACACTCAAACACTGGTTCACATTCGTCAATACACGGGGCCATCGCACGGCCCTCAACGTGTTTCTCGTCATCGTGCTGGCCCACTGGGCCGAACACATCGTCCAGGCCATCCAGATCTGGGTGCTCGGGTGGCCGGTCCCCGAAGCGCGGGGCGTGCTCGGCACATGGTTCCCCTGGCTGGTCACGTCCGAGGCGTTGCATTACGGCTACGCCGCCATCATGCTCGTCGGTTTCATCCTGCTACGCCCGGGATTCTCCGGGCCGGCACGCACCTGGTGGACCATCGCCCTCGGCATCCAGGTGTGGCACCACGTCGAGCATCTGATCCTGCTCGTACAGGCGCAGACCGGCCTCTATCTGCTGGGCAACGCGGTACCGACCAGTGTCGTCCAGCTCGTGGTCCCGCGCGTGGAACTGCACCTGTTCTACAACACGGTCGTCTTCGTTCCGATGATCGTCGCCATGGTGCTGCACCGGCGGCCCTCGGGCGCGGCGCTGGCCACACCCACGTGTTCCTGCGCATACGCCCGGGCATGAGGGCGACCCGAGCGTCGGGATTCTCTGTGGCCGTCGCGACGGCGATCGGCTCCCTCCTGCTGCTGCTCTCGCTGCCGAACGTGGTTCCTGTCGTCCGCGCAGCGCGGGCGGAAGGAGACCCCGGCACCTTCCTCGCGGAGCAGTTGAGCTGCGTCGGGCATCTGGGCCACGAGTCGTGCTCCTGGTCTGGCACCTTCCGCCCGCACGGCAACGGCGAGGTCAGAGCCGACGTGTACCTGTATGGCAGCGACCGTGACGCGCTTCGGCCCGGCCAGCGGGTTCCCGCCATGGACACTGGCCGGCGGGCCCGGGTCTATCCACCCAGTGGCTCCCATGAATGGGTCTTCACGGCCGGGCTGCTCGCCGGGGGCGTCCTGCTGCTCACTCCATTGGGCCGGCGGGCTGCTCGGTTGCTTCGTGCCGGTAGCGGGAGAACTCACTCAGGCGCGCCCGACAGTCGGACCGGCTCGTGAGGCTCTTCCCGCAGACGCTCCTCGATGCGCTGGTCGAGGCACCCGAACGTACGGCGTTCGAGCACGAACGGCGTCATGTCTCGTACGACGAGACACTGGCGATGGTCCGCCGCGTGAGGACCGGCCTGCACGGCGCAGGTTTGGGGCCGGGCCGAGTCGTCGCTATGGATACATCCCTCACGCCGGAGGCCTTCGCCGCGCACGTGGCCGCGTTCGCGCTCGGTTGCGTCGTCGTGGGCGTGCGACCGGAATGGACCGAGTCGCAGCACTCTGGTGTGCTCGGCAAGCGGGTTGATGCGGTGGTCGTCGATGCTGCGACTGCGACGCCGGGGCTGCTCGCGATCGCCGGTGCCGCCGCTGCACTCTCCCTCGGCGACTGTCCCGGCGCCGACGACCTGCTGACGGCACCCGATGACGGCCGGTCGGTCATCGCTGAGGCCCGAGCTCACGATGTCGCCCGGGTGAATTTCACCAGCGGCAGCAGCGGGCGGCCCAAGGGTTGCGCCTGGTCGTACGAAGCGCTGAACCCGGCGTTCGATCCGGCCCGGTGGCCACCGGACCTGGCCAGGCTGATCTCCTGCTTCGAGCGTTGCCTGGTCTTCGGCACCTGGTCCATGCCGGTGATGATGACCTTCGCCGCACGCTGCCTGCTCGTCGGCGGCACCGTGGTCGTCGCCGCAGACGCGCGCAAGGATCTACCGCACGCGATCGAGCGGCATCGGATCACCGGTGCTCTCACGCCCGTTCCCGCCCTGCACCGGATGCTCGACGTGCTCGGCGCGCAGCCGGTCGATGTCTCCTGCCTGCGGGCCCTGGTCGTCACCGGCTCGCCGGCCACTCCGCGACTTCTCGCCGACGCGGTGGCCCGGCTCGGCCCGGTGGTCTGGCAGGGGTACGGGCAGAGCGAGTCGGGAATGATCTCGCTGCTCACGCCCGACCACATCGCGCGCTCGCCGACCGCGGCACTGGTGTCGGTCGGCAAGGTGCTGCCGCACGTCGAAGTCAGCGTCCGCGACCCCGACGGCCGGCCGGTACCAGTAGGTGGGATCGGCCAGATCTTCGTACGGTCACCACAACTGATGGCGCGCTACTGGGGCGACGACGAAGTCCGGACCGGCGAGGTGCTACGGGACGGCTGGCTGGACACCCGCGACCTCGGCCACCTCACGCCCGACGGCTTCCTCCACCTGACTGGCCGGGTACGCGATGTGATCATGGTCGACGCGCACGTCCACTACGCGGCCCCGATCGAACGGGTCCTCGCCGGGCACCCAGACATCGACCAGGCGTACGTGATCGGAGCACCGGACAAGCGGACCGGTGAGGCGATCCACGCCTTCGTGGTACCGCGCGACGGTCGGGCACCCGATCCGGACATCCTGTCGTCGCTGGTCCGCGTCGAACTCGGCGCCGAAAGCGTCCCCACGACCATGACCGTCATCCCCCACGTTCCACTCACTCCCGGCGGCAAACCCGACAAGAACGCCCTGCTCCGTGACCTCCCGGTCCCGACACCGCCTGACCCGATATGAGGACGTGGGGCCGGGACACGCTTCTCAGGCTCAACCTGTTTCGGGTATGTGTGATCTGGTACCAGGAACCGCCGAGCGCAGGCTTCCTGCCCAGCGTGCCGGTGAGTTCGAGTCCGATGAAGACCTCGTCCGCATGCGCGCGGCCCAGCGCCGGACAGCTCTACTGAGGTCCGGGATCAGAACGAACAGGCGACGGAAATGCTCGGTCAACGATGCCATGCATTCCGTGATCCTAGGATGCGATCATCATGGCCCCGCCGCCACGCATCTTCGACCTGACCCGCGCCGAGCTTGCGGCGCTTGCCGGTCGTGCTCTGGACGCCGCGGTCCGCGCCAGCGAAGGGCGGGCAATGGTGTCGGAGGTGTTCGCCGCTGCGCCCGGGCTGGTCGACGGTGTCCACAACGCGGAACTGATGGCTGCACACGGTGCCGACGTGATCGTGCTGAACCTCGTCGAGGGTGCATGGTCCGACTCGGGGACGTGGTCATTTCCGAGCCTCGGGACGCAGCCCGATCTGAGCGCACTGGCGGCGACCATCGGACGTCCGGTCGGCGTGAACCTCGAGCCCGACCCCGGCGGTGACAGGATTCCGCCACGGCGTCGCGCGACTGCGGCGAACGCGGCTGCATTGCGTGATACGGGCGCAGCGCTGCTCGTGCTGACGGCGAATCCTGGCACCGGTGCGTCCTATGCCGACCTGGTCGACGTCACCACCGAACTTCGCGACGCGGTCGGTGCGGACGGGGCGATCTGGGTCGGGAAGATGCATCACGCCGGCCGACCGGAGAAAGTCACTCCCGATGCGGTCCTGCCGTTGGTGGACGCAGGAGCGTCGGGAGTCCTGGTACCGATCCCCGGAACGGTGCCCGGGGTCACGCGAGAGCTGGCAACTGCAGTGACCGAGGCCGTACACGAGCGCGGCGCCCTGGTGCTCGGCACGATCGGTACCTCCCAGGAAGGCGCATCCGAGGCCATCGCGCGGACGCTCGCGCTCACTGCAAAGGAAGTCGGGTTCGACGCCCACCACGTCGGAGATGCGGGCTACCACGGTGTCGGCGATCCGTTGCTCCTCTACGCGTACTCACTGGCGGTGCGCGGGCGCCGCCATACCTGGCGTCGGATGGCGCTCGGCGCACGTACGCCTCGACCCGCCCGCCCACATCCATCTGGAGATCAGTCATCCGTCGGGCGCGCTGTTGACCGAGATCCTCCGCCAGCACTGTGAAAGCCTGGCCAGAGGCATTTTCCGCGCCGCTGCCCTTCCGGATCTCCACACGCGCGGCCGGCATCTGGATCGCAATGTCGTCCTGGGCGCCGTGCTCGCCACCGACGCAGCGGCAACCCGCGCCTCCCGCCTCACCGTCCGCGAAGCCCTCGCCTACCTCTGACCACACCACAGGACGCATGTTGGGGGCCATCGCGCCCGGGGCTGCTGCTTGCCACCGAGGACTACCATGATCGGACATGGGACGTAGCGCAGGCACAGTCGAGCAGTACCTGGACAGCCTGCCGCCAGACCGTCGTGAGGTCATCAGCCCCGTCCGGGATGTCGTCAACAGGGCTCTGCCCGACGGCTACGTGGAGGGCATCGCCTTCGGCATGATCGGTTGGGGTGTTCCGTTGGAGCGCTTCCCGGACACGTACAACGGGCAGCCGCTCAGCTACGTAGCGCTGGCCGCGCAGAAGCGGTACTGCTCGCTCTACCTGAACGCCGTCTACACCGGTTCGGTCGAGGAGGTCGAGTTCCGGCGGCGGTGGGAGGCCACTGGCCGCAAGCTCGACATGGGCAAGAGCTGCGTGCGATTCAAGGAGCTGGACGACCTCGATCTCGACCTTGTCGCCGCGGTGGTGGGCAGCACATCGGTGGACGAGTTCATCCAGCAGTACGAACAGATGCGCCACTCGCGCACCGCTGTGGCAGGAGATCGAGGCCAGCCGCGAAGGAGGTGAGTTCGGCGAACCGTCACCGTCCGCGATGAACAGAAGTAGAGGGGGGAGAAAAGGGACAGTACCCATGCAGACAGAGGAAGCCATCAGTTGGCAGCGGGCCAGAGGTCCCCGAAGCCGGATGCTCCTGGCGGTGAGTGTCGGCATCGTGCTCATCATGTCGATGATCTCCACGGGAACCTCCAGAGCACAGGAGCAGGGTCAAGTCACCTCGCTCACTGTGGAGCAGCAGCTGGGATTTGCCACGCTGAGCTGGGATCCCGTGGTGGGAGCCACCGAGTACCAGATAGAACGCACCCCCGTCGACGCCGACGACAATCCCATCGGTGCTCCGGTGATCACCGGTATCTGGCGACCCAACCGGCAGGTGAACCAGGACTCGCCGGCCTTCGCCGATGCCAACTTCAACCCCGGCGATCGGTTCGGCTGGCGCGTCGCCGTGCCCGGCGAGCCGTTCTCCGATCCGGTATTCGACACGACCCTGCCGCAATGGGGTGATCCAGCCGTGCCGGGGGAGGACCTCCGTACCCAGTGGGAGATGACTCAGGCTGCACAGTTCACCAGCGACGTGAACGAGTACGCCTACACGGCCGCGCTCGACGCAGCGAGCGATCGGGTGCGGGTCGTGGAGCTCGGTCGGACGGTTCTCGATCGCCCGATCAACATGTTCGTCATCGGGTACCCGACACCGCCGGGAACCGCGGAGGAGATCGCCGGTTCCTCGGCGGCGCTCGTCAACTGCAATGTGCATGGCAACGAGCCGTCCTCGCGAGAGGCATGCCTGATCCTGGCCCGGCAGTTGGCGTTCGGTGACGACGCTCGCACCATCGACATCCTGTCGAACACCACCGTCCTGATCGTTCCCGCGATCAACGGGGACGGGCGCGCCGCGAACACTCGGGGCAACTCCACCGGCCAGGACCTGAACCGGGACTTCTCGCTGATTCGCGAGCCGGAGACGTTCGCGTTCGTCAAGATGCTGCGCGACTACCGGCCCGAAGCAGGATTCGACGGCCACGAGTTCGGCAACATCCAGGCTGGAGATCTGCCGGTGCTCTTCCCACGGCACCTCAACGTAGCCGAGCCGGTCTTCAGCCAGGCCAAGGACCTGATCGAGGGTTGGCTCTACGAGCAGGGCTCGGCCGACGGCTGGTGGTACTGCCCGTACGGCTGCCAGGGCGGCGGTGCTGTCGGACTCAGCCAGGAGACCATCCTGCGCAACACCTTCGGACTCAAGAACGTGGTCGGTGCGCTGCTCGAGGCGCGCAGCGCGGGCGGGGCGACACGGCCGTCCGACGGTGGCGCCAACACGCCGAACAGCCGGAAACGCAAGAGTTATTCGGCTCTGAACAACTACCACGAGTTCCTGGACTATTTCCGGATGAATCAGTCCGAGATCATTCAGGCAACCGATGACGGGGCCGAGCTGCAAACCTTGAACACGGGTCGGATCGTGTTCCGGGGTTCGTACGACGTCCCGGCGTTTCCGCCTCCACACCCCGGTGAGAGCCCGCCGCCGCCGGAGATCCCAGCCCCGGATCAGATCCTCGAGGAACCGCCGTGCGGCTACCTCCTCACCGAGGAGCAGTACAACGGGCCGCGCACGGACGGTCCGGCCGGGCTGACCACGACACTGGCCGAGCGCATCGATGCCCACGGCTGGAGAGTCCAGACGAGGCCGAGCGGATACATGGTCCCCCTGACCCAACCCGAACGGGGTCTCATCCCGTTGCTCCTCGACGGTCAGGCCGCCGAGCCCTGGGTCGCCGCGGAGCGACTGTTCGGCCCGCCGGCGAATCCACGGGCCCCGCTGCCGGACAGTGCCTGCGGACTGGGTCGCGGCATCGGCTCGCCTGACCGCACGCCGACGCCCGAGGATCTCAACTACGTGACCGACTGACGAAGCGGGGTTGCCCGCGGCGCGCTGACAGGCCAGGATTCTGGTCGTCGCCAGGCGCGCGGCGGGCATCCGCCGCCCCCACTGCTATTGCCGGCGACGGCTATGCGCATCCCGTGGACGATCGCGGCTACGTCATCGGCGGTCGCCGTATCGCAGGTGGTGACGCGGGTGCCCTCGACCCACCCGTCGGTGAAGTCGAACAGCTTCCGGCCAACGACGATCGCTCCGTCCTCGTCGAGAATCTCGCGGTGGGCGGCCAGCACCGTGTCGGTGCCGAGCTCGAGAACGAATCTTCCCCGCAACAGCCTTCGGCTGGCGTCTGAGATACCCAGCCGCGATGACGTCGAAGACCTCGTCCCGCGGCGCGCCGATCTTGACGGTCTGCGGCCCGAGCGCACACGTTCTGCGGCCGACGCCCAGATCGATCGCCCAGGCACCGGTCACGACGCCGACGTAGCGGCCCGCGAGCGCCGCGCTCATGCCAACGGCAGTCCCTGCGGCGATCCACACACCCATCGCTGCCTCCTACGCGGGTCGCCCACCGTAAGCGAACATGGCATCCAGACGGTCTGCACGCTCGCCGTCCGCAAGTGCCATCATCAGGCATGGCCGGACGCCCGCTCGTCATCGCCTTCGACGTGATCGAAACCCTGTTCCCGCTCGAGCCGCTGCGTCAGCGTCTCTTGGCGGCCGGGCTGTCCGGGCACGTACTCGAGCTGTGGTTCTCGACTCTGCTCCGCGACGCGTTTGCGCTGGTCGCAAGCGGCGGCTACCGGCCATTCGGCGAGATTGCCGCAGACGCCCTCCGGTCGGCCGCGGACAGCCCGGTCAGCGACCAACAGGTGCAGGACGTTCTTGCCGGCTTCGCGGAGCTGGGTCCCCATCAGGATGTCGAGCCGGCAATGCGCACGGCCGGCGAGGCCGGCGTTCGCATGATCACGCTCACCAACGGATCGGCGGGCACGACTGCGGGACTACTCAGGCGTGCGGGCCTGGACCGGTTCATCCAGGCGTCGCTGTCGGTCGATGACATCCGGCGTTGGAAGCCAGCGCCGGAGATCTACCTGCATGCCGCACGCACGTGCCGGGTGGCGCCGGGCCGGGTGGCCCTGGTGGCCGCGCATGCGTGGGACATCCACGGCGCACATGGGGCGGGCCTGGTCACGGGCTGGGTCGCCCGGACGGCCACCCCGTACCCGACAATATTCGCCGCGCCAGACGTCACCGGCTCCGCGCTGGGCGAGGTGGTGGACGCGCTGCTGGCGTTGCCGCTGCCCGCGTCAGACGAGGAGTAAACGTGCATGGGCGTCGCCCGATGCCGTGACAAGCCGACCTCGTCTCCCCCATACCTGGTGGGTCATTCGTCAGGAGTAGCGACATTGGCGACCGTGGCCGCGCGGCGATGAGGCCTCGACCCTTCCGGGCTTCCACCGCTCTCGCCAATTGCAGTGGTAGTATCCAGGCATGCGTGCAACCATCGACAAGGCAGGTCGGTTGGTCATCCCCAAGGTTCTCCGCGACCGGCTCGGGCTGCGGGCTGGCCAGGTCGAGGTCGCCGCGGATGGCACCGCGCTTCGCGTCGAACCACTCGCGGACGACGCTCTCGAGGAACGGGCCGGGCGGCTGATCATCCCCGCAGCGGGTGCCACGATCAACGATCACGACGTCCAAGCGCTCCGCGATGCCGACCAGCGGTAGGCGCGAGCCAGTTCTGCTCGACACCAGCGCGGCCGTCGCTTTCGTCGTTGCCGACCACAGCCATCACAGCGCCACATTCGCGGCGTTGGCCGATCGACGGCTCGGCTTGGCCGGGCACGCCGCCTTCGAAACGTTCTCCGTGTTGACCCGCCTCCCGACCCCTTCCCGGCGCACAGCTGACGCTGTCACACGTCTGTTCGCCGCCAACTTTCCCGACACCCGGTTCCTGAGTGCGAAGCGATCGGAGCAGCTGCTCGAAGAGCTGGCCGGCCACGGAATCGCGGGCGGCTCCGTGTACGACGCTCTGGTGGGCGCGACCGCGGCCGAGCACGAACTCACGCTTGCGACGCGGGACCGCAGAGCCCTCGGTACGTACCGCGAGCTCGGTGTCGACGTCCAGCTCATCAGTTGACCGCGATGCCGCCACGACGCCTTGTCCCGTCATCAATGGTGGCGGTGTGGGCGGGCCTTCACGCCACACGGCGGGGAGGCAACACATACGGGCTCGCCGCCGGCCCCGCCTATCCGGTCCAGCTCATGACCTGGCACGAGATCGTCAACGACACTGTCGGTGGCGTGCCGGTAGCTGCCACGTACTGTCAGCTGTGCAACTCCGGCATCGCCTGGTCGCCGGCCGGACGATGCCGTACCCCCGATCACGAGGGCAGCGGCCAGCAGGTAGCGCAGAACATCGCCGAGCAGCGCCCGCCGATCGAGCGAGTGGCCAAATCGGCAACGTTGCCTTCAGGTATCGGTGAACCAGCGCGCTCACTTCGTCGCTCGTCTGCGGTTGTGCCGCCCAGTCGGATCGCTGATGAAGAAGGCGGGTGCGCATGACCGCGCGAGCACGTTGCAGGGCGCTGTTGGTCGACGTGACGGTGGTGTCGAGCAGCGCTGATGTGTCCTTGGCCGGCCAGCCCGGCACGTCGCGAGGGATGAACCCCGCCCGCTGCCGGGGCGGGAGGTACTGGATGGCGACGAGCGGGGCACGCCATGGTGCCTACCGGCATTCCGACGAGGTACGTTCGATGTAACCGCCTTGGACAGGAGGCCGGTTTAATGCCGTGGATTGCGTGGTTGTTGGCGGCCGTGGCCTTGGGCGTCGCAGAGTTCTTCACGCTGACCCTGGCCTTTGGGCTGCTCGCCGCCGCAGCGGTCGTCGCGGCCATCGTCGCCGGACTGGGCGGCCCGCTGCTGTTGCAGGTCTTCGCATTCGCGATCACCACCGCAGCCGGTCTCCTGATCGTGCGGCCCACCGCGATGCGGCACATGACCCATCCTTCCTTGGTGCGCGAGGGCAGCGACGCGCTGATCGGGCAGAAGGCGGTGGTCGTAGAGGAGGTCACCGCTCTGCGCGGCCTCATCAGACTTGCCGGAGAGGACTGGTCGGCCCGTGCGCTTGACGAGTACCAGGTGATCCCGGTGGGAGCGTTGGTGGACGTCATGGAGATCGAGGGCGCAACGGCGGTCGTCTACCCCCGGGAACTTCTGCCATGAACGCAGGCCGCTGAACGGAGGCGGAGGAGATATGGAACTCTTGGTGCCGATCATCATCGCGGCGGCGGTGGTGGTGTTCCTGGTCATATCCACTGTCCGCGTCGTCCCGCAGGCGCGGCGCTACAACATCGAGCGGTTCGGCCGCTACCGAACGACGCTGCAGCCGGGCCTGAACTTCATCATCCCGGTGGCGGACCGGATCAACACCAAGCTTGATGTGCGTGAGCACGTGTTCACCTCGCAGCCCCAGCCGGTGATCACCGAGGACAACCTGGTGGTAAACATCGACACGGTCCTCTACTACCAGATCACCGACCCGCGGGCCGCGGCCTACGAGGTCGCCAACTACCTGCAGGCCATCGACCAGCTCACCGTCACCACGCTGCGCAACGTGATCGGCAGCATGGACCTGGAGCGCACGCTCACCTCGCGCGAGGAGATCAACGCTCGACTACGAACGGTGCTCGACGACGCGACCGGCAAGTGGGGAATCCGGGTCAACCGGGTCGAGATCAAGGCGATCGACCCGCCGGCCACGATCAAGGAGGCCATGGAGAAGCAGATGCGGGCCGAGCGCGACAAGCGCGCGGTCATCCTGCACGCGGAGGGGGAGCGGCAGTCCAAGATCCTCACCGCCGAGGGCACCAGGCAGCAGGAGATCCTGATCGCCCAGGGCGACCAGCAGGCCGCGATCCTGCGCGCCGATGGTGAGGCGAAGGCCGTCGAACGGGTCTTCCAGGCGGTGCACCGCAACGACGCCGACCCCAAGGTCCTCGCCTACAAGTACCTGCAGACGCTGCCGCACCTGGCCAACGGTGAGAACAACAC
>JBOGDU010000313.1:0-17583 GCA_050743145.1 Jiangellaceae bacterium
CCGATGCTCGTGCCGGAGGTGCCTCGGCACGGCGAGGACGTCGCAGACGACTGCTTCCACTGCACGGTCGGCGCAGAGACGGCGATCTGGCGCGACGCGCTCTGGCACGTCGGTCATCCTCCGCGGACCGGGTTGCCCTTCCTGGCCGGGCTCGCTCCGAACCGGCACGTACGACTGCACGAGATGGACGCCGACCTGCTCGGTTCGTTCGGCTTCGTCGTGCAGCGGCTCGCGGCCGCCATCAGGTCTCTCGACGGTGTCGCACGCACGCACTTCTCGCGGTGGGGCGATGGCAACGCGCACTTCCACATGCACTTCCTCGCCCGACCGCTGGGCATGATGCAGGGCCGTGGCCCGATGCTGGCCTTCTGGGACGACGTGCTGCCGGCGCTCGAGCCGGAGATGCTCGCCGCCAATGCGCGCGCCGTAGCCGCCGCGATGGCAAAGGACGGCGGAGACAAGCTTGTCTGAACGCCAAGGTCGCACGCGTGCTCTCTACTGACGGCGATACGCAGACGACTGCTCACACACAGGTTGTTCTGGCGATCAGGTCACTTCACGCCGCCAACCTGGCACCCATGCCAGCAGCCTCGCCCCGCCCGGCCATGCCGGAGCCAGGGCAGATTCTGAAAGGGCTCGGCGAAGCCGGTCGAGAATCTTCGGAACCCATCATCGCGGCAGAACGGTTTAGGCACCGGCGCTCCAGGGGGGTGGGGCAATACCGCTTCGGACACCGCGAAACTGCGCGACACTGGTTCCTGGGTTCGGATACCACAGGGGTTGGGCATGGCCGAGAAGGTGCCGACGCCATCGGCAGGGGACGCCCGGTCCGAACCCGCGCCCACATACGAAGCGCCCCTCGTACTCCTGGTCGGATGCTCCCGCTTCGAGTCGGAGGAGATCTCTGACCTGCCCTCCGTGACCAGGGAGTTGCTGGCCCTCGGGGACGTGCTGGACCCCGCACGCGTCGAGCGGCTGACCGACCCGCCGCTCGAGGTCACCCAGAAGTCCATTCGCACGTTCTTGTCGGACATGGGTGGCAGCTATCCGTTCAAGATGCTGGTGCTGAGCAGTCATGGGGTTCCTGCCTCGGACGGACTTCGGCTCATGATGCGGGACTCCCATCCCGAGGAATTGGAGCCGACCACACTCCACGTCGAAGCCGTGGTCGAGCGGGCCGCCCAGTCGCCGGGCCCGGTGCTCGTCATCGTCGAGTCCTCGTACAGCGGCCTGGCAGCCCAGCCACAGAGGAGTGGCCAGGTGGCCGTGCTCACGTCCTGCGCGGAGAGGGAGCAGTCGGCCAACGTCGTGACCGGCCTGGGCTTCTTGGAGTGGCTGGCCAAGGGCCTGGCCAATGGAGTGGCTGACCTCTCGGGGGACGGGCGGATCGAGCTGGAGGAACTGCACCGGTACGTCATGGAGAGAATGGCCGACGGCCCGATGCCCCAGCACCCCCTCCTCAGCGTGTCCGGTGACCCGAGTCCGTATGTCTTCGCGCTTGGGCTTGGTCTGGAGACCATCCCGTCCGCTGCGACGGAGAAGTCCCGTAGTGCAGAGGCGGCAGAGGACGGCAGGGCTCCGGTGGCCACTCCGCCGGCGCCGCGCCCGCCGGACTCGTCCTTCGAGCTCGACGCGGAGGGTGAACTGCTGATGTGGTGGGCCGACGCCGTACGTCGTGCGGCCGGCCGGACCCGCGGCGAGTCACTCGATGTCGTCATAGGAACGCTGGCCGGCGCGCGGGCGGCCCTGAACCGTCCGTCAGAGCCGCATGACCCTGCAGTGCGGACGCTGCTCCGGTCGCTGGAATCGTCCGAGCGGCCGCTCGAGCTGATCCTCGACGAGGCCCTGAGGCCGCTGGAACTGCCCTCGGACCCAGCTTCGCCGGATTCTGCCTACCTCCTGCTACACGCTCCCGTCCTGGAGCTTGCGCGGTCGATCGCGCAGCAGACCAGCGGGGCTCCCAGGATCCTCCAGCGACACGTTCTGGGGGCAGCGCTCACGACGACGGAGCTATCGCCTGCTCTCGTGGTGGCACTCGGGTGCGATCGGACCGAGTTGTGCGCACGGCTGCTCGATGCCGTCACCGACCAGCCGACCGGGGACGACGTACAAGCGTGGAGCGCGGTGCTCAGCCCTGCCGACCTGGTCTCGGCATTCGCCAGCGACTACGTTCCCGTCCGTCGGCGGCGCAGCGGTGAGCCACGTCCGCAGGACCTGCCCGATCACCTCGAGGTCGACGTGTACGTCACGATGCTCGCCACGATGATCGCCCGCACGTCGACAGCGATGCCAGTGTCGGTCGGCCTCTTTGGCGAGTGGGGGTCCGGCAAGAGCTACTTCATGGAACTGCTCCGACAGAAGGTCGACCTCCTCAGCAGCACCAGCGACCCGTCCGGCCAGTACTGCCACGACATCGTGCAGGTGACCTTCAATGCTTGGAGCTACGCCGACACGAACCTGTGGGCCAGCCTCGCCGCCGAGTTCTTCAGCCAGCTGGGAGCCCCGGAGACCGACCCGGACGACGCGCGACGCGCGGAGATCCAGAAGTCCCTCAAAGAGAAGAATCAGGTGCGTGGGGAGCTGGAATCGGTTCGAGACGCGGCTGCGGCCCAGACTGCACACGTCCGCGACCGCTACGCGGATGCTGTCGCGACGCGCGAGAGCAAGACGCGCTCACTCAACGCTGAGCTCATCAAGGCCGTGCTGGCCGACGAAGCGGTCCACCAGAACCTGGGCAAGCTCGGCAAGGACCTGGGCATCGGCGAGGACCAGCGCGAGCGAACTCTCCAGATCGCCGAGGACGTGCGCGGCATCACCGACGATCTGTCTGCTACCCGGCGCGTACTCGCGCAGCGTTCCCTTCGCTGGCCGTTCTACCTCCTCCTCGTCGCTCTCGCCGTCACCTCGGCCGCATTGCTGATGCCGGACGGCTGGTGGTCGTGGCTGACGACCAGCGGGGCGCTGACCAGTGTGATCGCGTTCCTCACCAGCGTCGGAGTGATCGTGGGCAAGAGCCGGGACCTGGTCGGACAGCTGCGTGCAGTCGCGCAAGCCGCCGAGGATGTGCGAGGCCGCGTGATGGGCGCAGGGGGCGACCAGAACATGGCCAGGCTCACCGAGGAGCTTCGCCGCGCTGAGACCGAGGAGGCGATCGCGCAGGCACGGCTGCAGGAGCTTGACGCCGCCATCGCCCAGCTCGACCGGCAGCTGATCGAGTACGAGCCAGGTCGCCGGCTCTACCAGTTCATCGCAGACCGGGCGGCCAGCCTCGACTATCGCAGTCAGCTCGGCGTGGTCTCCCTGGTGCGGCGCGACTTCGAGCAGCTGGTCGACCTCATGCAGCGATGGCGCAGGGAGCCGCGCAGCGGTGGGGACGGACCGCTCAAACCGATCGACCGCATCGTTCTCTACATCGACGACCTCGACCGGTGCGAGCCCGAGCAGGTGGTCCAGGTTCTGCAGGCCGTGCATCTGCTGCTCGCGATGGACCTCTTCGTCGTCGTCGTCGGCGTGGACCCGCGATGGCTTCTACGTGCCCTGCGTACGAGGTACGCCGGCATCCTGGGGTCCGAGGCAGAGGCATCCGCGGACACTGATGACGACCTCGGGTTCGCGCAGTCCACGCCGCAGAACTACCTCGAGAAGATCTTCCAGGTCCCCTTCGTCCTACCGGGAATGACCAGCGGGGGGTTCGACCAACTGATCCGATCCCTACTCCCAAAGCCCCAGGTCGCGACGGGTCATGCAGCCACTGTGGCGACGTCCGGGCCCCCGACGGGTCCGCCAGCGGGCGAGGCCAACGGGAGCATGCCCACCACCGCGCCCACGGGCACGGCCGCGGTCAAGGTGGCTCCCGCCATGCAGGCGGAGCGTCACTCGGAGGTCGCCGAGGTCATCGCCGCCAGCGGTTCGGAGACCCTGCAGACCCTGGCGCCGATCTCGGCGACGCCGGTAACCAAGCGCGAGCTCGACCTTCTGAGCACGCTGGCTCCCCTGGTACGCACCCCGCGCGCCGCGACCCGGATGTTCAACATCTACGGGCTGCTCCGGTCCGCGCGCGACCTGAGCCCGGGTAGCCGCTTCCTCGGCACCGCGGAGCACCCGGGTGACTACCAGGCGGTGATCCAGCTGCTCGGCGTCCTCACCGGAGCCCCGCACATGCTCGGCCTGCTGCTGTGGGGCCAGGCTTCCGACGACGATGACCAGAGAGGGCTCTGCCGCACCGATGGGCGCGGCAGCTGGAAGGATTTCGTGGAATCGCTGGAACCGACGCAGAGCCAACCTTCGGGCGCATGGTCCAACGGCGTGGCGTCCGGCATCCCGGCCTCCGAGGTGAAGTCATGGCGACTCGTCGTCGAACAGCTGCGTGAGGTCCGGCGCCACATCCAGCTGGACGACGTCGAGCGCTACCGGATCTGGGGCCCACAGGTGGCGCGCTTCTCGTTCCTTCTCTCCTCGTTCGCATCGCCGAACTGATTGCTTCCACCCTTGCCAGTGGTGGTGGGACCAGGGGTAGGCTCACACCTGTCACATGAGTCACATCAATCACTCGGATCCCACGATCGAACGGGGGATCGATGAGATCTGGCGACACCGAGTTGCGGCCGCCTCGTCGGCGGCTGGTCGGCCTGACGCTGTCGGTGCTGCCGGTCGCGGTTCCTGGATTCGTCATGCTGCCGTCGGTTCGATTTCCTGCGGAACCCGAGCCGGTTGCGTCGACCGTTCAGGAGATCCCGCTGACGGGGGCAGCCTCGCGGATCGCCGGGAAGACCTTGCCCACGATGCCTGAACCGACTCTTGAGCGGGACGATGATTCCCGCGAGCACGAGCCTGTCGTTGTCAGCGATGAGCTCGATGTGGAGCCGTTCCTGCTCGCCGCCATCACCTGGGAGGTCCCGGAGGACGACATCGACCTGGTCGCGTGGGTGCGCACTCGACGCGATAGAGCCTGGTCGGAATGGATCCAGGTACCAGTCGCTGATGACCACGGTCCCGACCCGGGATCGGCCGAGGCCGACCGGTCCCGCGGAGGCACAGATCCGCTGATAGTGGCCGAGTCCGACGGCGTCCAGGTACGGGTCGACACCGGTAGTGGCGTGATTCCGGACGATCTTCGGTTGGACCTGATCGACCCTGGCGAATCGCCTTCCGACTCGTCGATCGGTGCACGGGGCGGCGCGGCCGTCGCCGCTGTCAACCGGCCCACGATCTACACCCGGGCCCAGTGGGGCGCCGACGAATCCATCCGTGGAGCTCCCGAATACGGCGAGGTCAACGGCGCATTCGTCCATCACACGGTGAACGCCAACGACTACTCGGCCACCGAGGTCCCGGCGATCATTCGGGGCATCTACGCCTACCATGTCAAATCCCGTGGCTGGAAGGACATCGGATACAACTTCGTCGTCGACCGGTTCGGCCGGATCTGGGAAGGCCGCTTCGGCGGCGTCGAGCGGGCGGTCATCGGGGCTCACACGCAGGGGTACAACGACGACGCGTTTGCAATGTCCGCCATCGGTACCTACACCATCAAGGTGCCAGAGGCGGCCGTCCTGTCGGCCTACCGGCAGCTGTTCGCGTGGAAGTTCTCACTGCACGGTGTGGACCCCCGCCGGCCGGTCGACTACGACGGCGAGAACTGGCCCGCCATCGCCGGTCACCGCGACGCCGCGCTCACCGAGTGTCCCGGCCAACTGCTCTACGACCGGCTGCCGACCATCCGTACCGGTGTGACGGCTCTGATGTTCCCGTCGTCTGGCGGCGACACCTGGCGCGACTTCTCCGGTGACGGGCGGGATGATCTGATCGCACGGGCACGGAGCGACGGGTCACTGTGGATGTGGCGCGGCGCTGCCGGGGCCGTGTACGGGACGGCTCAACGGATCGGTTCCGGGTGGGGCGGCATCAGCAGCATCGTCCGTCCCGGCGACTGGGACGGCGACGGCGCCGACGACGTCGTCGCCCGGATCGCTGCCACGGGAGAGCTCCGCCTCTATCCGGGCAACGGCAGGGGCGGCTTCCTGCCGCCCCGCCGTATCGGCACCGGCTGGAGCGGCATCCCTGCGATCCTCGGACCAGGCGACCTGAACGGTGATGGCAGGGCCGACCTGCTCGCCCGCTTCACCGATGGCAGGCTGTGGCTCTACCCGGGCGACGGACGCGGCGGCTTCGGCCGGAGGAGCGTCGTGGGCCACGGTTGGGCTGCGTCGACAATCGTCACCCCAGGCGACTGGAGCGGCGATGGAAACAACGACCTGGTCGCGCGTCGGTCGGATGGATCCCTCTGGCTCTACCCCGGCGACGGACGCGGCGGCTTCCCCAGGGTCGTGAAGATCGGCACAGGTTGGGGTTCCTTCGCGTCCATCTCCGGTTCGGGTGACGTCGACGACGACGGCCGGGCCGACCTACTCGCTTGGTCGACGGCCGGACGGATGATCCTTTACCCCGGCAACGGCCGCGGCGGGTTCCTCCGGCCCCTCGCGGTCGGCGGCGGCTGGACGGGCTACGACTTCCGAGGATGAGTCGACTTCCCGGTGTATGGGACCGCGTGCGATCGTCGTGGCAGATCGTGACGACCTACCGTGCAAGGAGTCCTCGTGGCCAAGCCGCCGATCCCAGCCAACCTGGTTGAAGTGCTGAAGAACCCGAACCCGGCCGTCATGGGGACGGTCCGCGCAGACGGCACGCCGGTCACGGTCGCGACGTGGTACCTGTGGGACGGCGGCCGCATCCTGGTCAACATGGACGCCGGTCGGAGGCGTCTCGAGTACATCCGCGCGAATCCCCGGATCTCGCTGACGGTGTTGGACGGTGATGCGTGGTACCGGCACGTGAGCGTGCAAGGGAGCGCGACACTTGTCCCCGACGACGACCTGACCGACATCGACCGGATCGCACGGCACTACACCGGCAAGCCGTACGTCAACCGTCGGCGCCCACGGATCAGCGCGTGGCTGGAGATCGACGCGTACCACGTCTGGGGTTTCCGCAACGCTGCTGCGTGACGCCGTCACGTCTGCGTGTCAGTGGCCGCGGAAGGCTTCCTCCAGCCACCAGGAGCCGCGCGGCGTTGCCACCTTGGCGTCGACGAGCAGAGCCCTGTCGCGAGGGCCGTCGACCCAGCGGCGCACGGCGTCGAGGTCGTCGGGCGTCCGCACGACCGCAGCCTCCAGGCCGTAGCCCGCCCCGACTGCCGCGATGTCCGTGTCCGGAAAGGTGACGGTGTCCAGCGGCTGGCCGTCGTTGAAGTGGTGTACCTCAGCGCCGTAGGCCGCGTCGTCGTAGACGACGACCAGCATCGGCAGCCCGAGCCGGCGAACAGTGTCCAGTTCGGCGGCGGCCATCAGAGCACCACCGTCGCCCAGCGCGGCGACCGGCACTCGAGACGGTTGCGCCAGCGCGGCGCCTATGGCGGTCGCCAGCCCCAGGCCGATGGACTGGAAGGCCTGGGTGAAGCAGAAGCCGAACTCGTCGGGCACCGACAGGAACATGCTCGGATAGCCCATGAAGTTGCCGGAGTCGACCGCGACCACGCGCTCGGCGGGCAGCAGGTCGTCGAGCGCGATCGTCAGCGTCCGCGGGTCGATCGTCCCGTCGCCACCCCAGTCCTCGTACGGCACGTCCCGCCAGCGCAGCTCACCAGCGATCCGCCCACGCACAGCCTGCGAGCGATACCCCATGATCATGTCGATTTTGCCGCCCGTCGGGGCTGGAAAGTCGACATGATCATGGGAGGGGGAGCGGCGCACCGAGCGTGCGACCGCCGCTGCGGTCGTCGCGCTGTCGCCGACGACTCCCAGGTGGATCGGGCGGTGCCTGCCGAGGGCGTTGGGCTCGAGATCGACCTGCGCCACCCGCGCGTCCGGTCCGATCAATCGGCCGTGCCGCATCGTCCACATGTTGAGGGCGCAGCCGAAGCCGACGATCACATCGGCGTCGGTGATCAGCGACGCGGCCAGCGGTGAGGCGAACCCGCCGGACACGTCGAGCGACCACGGGCTCCCGTTGAACAAGCCCTTGGCGACCGCGGAGGTTGCCACGAGAGCTCCACAGGCATCGGCCAGCGCGAGCAACTCGTCCCTGGCGTGACGGGCACCCCGGCCGGCGACAAGGACCGGCCTGGCGGCGCCGGTGAGCAGTTCGGCGAGCGCGTCGACGTCGCCGGTCGCCGGCTCGAGCGGTGCGGGCGAGGGGTCCGCCGTGACCGGAGTACCTGCCGCCGTCGCCTGCCCTTGTACTTCCAACGGGAGGTTCACCAGGACCGTGCGCCGATCGTCACGGGCGAGGTGGAACGCCCGGACGGTCTCGGTGGCGGCGTCGGCGGCCGAATCCAGGCGCATCGTCGACGCGCCGACCGCAGTTGCCATCGCGGTCTGGTCGACGGCGAAGTTCGAGGTCGGCGCGTTCGACTCGGCGGCGAGGACGAGCATCGGGGTCCGGCTCTTCGCCGCCTCGGTGATGCCGGTCATCGCGTTGGTCAGCCCGCAGCCCTGGTGGAGCGTCAGCGCCGACACCTCGCCGCTCATCCGCGCGTACGCGTCGGCCATGGTCGCCGCGCCGCCCTCGTGCCGGGCCGCGACATATCGGGCACCTCCCGCGACAAGTGCGTTCGTCACGTCGAAGTTGCCGCTTCCGACGACGCCGAAAGCCTGCCGGACCCCGAGCTCGGCCAGTGTCCGCCCGACGGCCTGGGAGACGAGCACCGGAGCCTCAGCGCTCCACGAGGGCGAGCACGCGCGCCGGGCTGCCGGATCCGCCCACTATCGGCAACGGTGCGACCAGCAGGACCGAACCGGTCGGCGGAAGCACCGCCAGGTTCTGCAGCTGCGTCAAACCGTACTTGCCCGCACCGAGCAGGAAGGTGTGGCACGGGAAGGCCGGGTCGAACGAATGCGCCGCCCCCGCATCCGTACCGACGGTCTCCACGCCGACGCCGATGACCGGCGCCTCGTCGGACAGCCAGCGGGCGCACTCCACGCTCATGCCGGGCGTGTGCGGGCCGGTCTCGTTCGCGTTGAGGAACTCGTCCTGGCTGTGGCTGCGGGCGTCCCATCCGGTCCGAAGCAGCAGCCAGCTTCCGACCGGCAACGGACCGTGCTGTGACTCCCAGGCGTGTACGTCGTCGATCTCGAGCAGGAAGTCCGGATCGGCCGCGGCTCGGTCGGCGACGTCGAGGACGGCGGCGGGCGCGACCAACCGCGAGGGCGCCACCTGTGACACGTCCTCGGACTTCTGGCCTGTGACCCAGTGGATGGGAGCGTCGAGGTGGGTCCCGGTGTGCTCGCCGGTGGTGATGTTGTTCCAGTACCACGCGGGGCCGCGCTCGTCGTATCGGCTGATCTCGCGCAACTCGAACCGGTCGGTCTGGCCGAACGGTTCGGGCAGCACGAGGACCGGCGTCTGCGATGAGAGCGGCGCGGTGAGGTCGACGACGTCGACCCGGCCGGTCATGACGGCGTCGAGCAGATCGGCGAGCAGGGGCATGGCTTCTCCTCACGGTCTCCAGCGCTGGTGACGGGTCCGGCCCGCATCGGGATCGCGGATCAGTTCCAGGCGTGGCTTGGGACCGTCGGTGCGAGACGTCTGCGGCTTACGCCGGCCGGCCGCGAACGGTGCCGGCCAGTCGGCGCCGCTGCCGGTGTACTCCTGATCGGCTGCCGCGTGCAAGGTCCACATCGGGTCGTAGAGGTGCGTGCGGGCCAGTGCGGCCAGGTCGGCCCGCCCGGCCAGGATGAGCGCGTTCACGTCCTCGGCGGAGGAGATGACGCCGACCGCGATGACCGCGATGTCGACGGTGTTGGCGATCCGGTCGGCGTACGGCGTCTGGTAGCTGCGGCCGAACGCCGGCTGCTCCTCCTTGACGACCTGCCCGGTGGACACGTCGATCGCATCGGCGCCGTGCTCGGCGAAGGCGGCGGCGATCGCGACGGCGTCGTCGGGGTCGGTGCCGCCGGGGTACCAGTCCGTCGCCGAGATCCGCACCGACATGGGCTTCGACGCCGGCCAGACCGCGCGGACCGCGTTGAAGACCTCCAGCGGGTAGCGCAGCCGGCCCGTGAGCGTCCCGCTGTACTCGTCGGTCCGGCGGTTGGTGAGCGGCGAGAGGAAGCTCGACAGCAGGTAGCCGTGCGCGCAGTGCAGCTCCAGCAGGTCGAACCCGGCGTCGCCCGCGCGCCGGGCGCAGGCGACGAACTCGTCCCGGATCGTGTGCATAGCGGTGACATCGAGCTCTTGCGGCACCTGGTTGTCGGGTGAGTACGGAACCGGCGACGGGCCGACCACCGGCCAGTTGCCGTCGGGCAGCGGCTCGTCCATGCCCTCCCACATCAGCTTGGTCGAGCCCTTGCGGCCGGAGTGGCCGAGCTGGACACCGATCGCGGCCGTCGTCTGTGAGTGGACGAACTCGACGATGCGCCGCCACCCGTCGCCCTGCGCGTCGGTGTACAGCCCGGTGCAGCCAGGCGTGATGCGGCCGGTCGGAGAGACGCAGACCATCTCGGTCATGACCAGCCCGGCGCCGCCGAGCGCCTTGCCGCCCAGGTGGACGAGGTGGAAGTCGTTGGGGTCGCCGTCGCGCGCCGAGTACATGTCCATCGCCGAGACGATCACGCGGTTCTTCAACGACAGGTCGCGCAGCCGGAACGGCTGGAACATCGGCGGTCGGGCCTCCGGAGGAGCCGGCGCCACACCGCGCGCGACCTCGTGGCGGGCGAACCATGCGTCGGCGGAGTCGACGAACTCGGGATCGCGCAGCCGCAGGTTGTCGTAAGTGACCCGCCGCGAGCGGGTGAGGATGTTGAACGCGAACCGGATCGGGTCCTGGTGGGTGTACTGGCCAAGGTTCTCGAACCACTCCAGGCTGGCCTGGGCGGCCCGCTGCGTCGAGAGCACGACCGGCCGCCGCTCGTCCTCGTACGCAGCCAGCGCCGCCGGCACCCCGTCGTTCTCGTGCAACGACGCGGCCAGGGCGAGCGCGTCCTCCATGGCCAGCTTCGTGCCCGAGCCGATGGAGAAGTGTGCGGTGTGGGCGGCGTCGCCCAGCAGGACTACGTTCCGGTGCCGCCAGGTGGCGTTGCGGATCGTCGCGAACTGGAGCCACCGGGAGTTGTTGGCAAAGACCTCGTGGCCGCGCAGGACGTGCGCGAACAGTTCGCGGATCTTCTTCACCGATTCGTCGTCGCTCTCGCCGGGCTGGAAGGCCTGGTTCTCGGCGGCGTCGAAGCCGGCCGCGCGCCAGACGTCGTCGTGCATCTCGACGATGAACGTGCTGCCCGTCGCGTCGTACGGGTAGCCGTGGATCTGCATCACCCCGAACGGGGTCTGCTCGACGTGGAAGGTGAAGGCGTCGAACACCAGGTCGGTGCCGAGCCACATGTAGCGGCACCGCCGCCGGTCGAACTCCGGCCCGAACGTGTCCGCGTACCGGGCCCGCACCGCCGAGTTGGCGCCGTCGGCCGCGACGACCAGGTCGTGGTCGGCGGCGATCCGGTCGACGTCGGGCGCCCCGGTCTCGAACCGCATGTCGACGCCGAGCCCCGAGCAGCGGTCCTGCAGGATCTCCAACAAACGTCGCCGGCTCATGGCGGCGAAGCCGTGCCCGCCGCTGGTGACGACCTGTCCCCGGTAGTGGACGTCGATGTCGTCCCACCGGGCGAACTCGCGCTCCATGGCCGCGTGGATCTCGGGGTCCGCGTGTTCGATGCCGCCGAGGGTCTCGTCGGAGAAGACGACGCCGAAGCCGAAGGTGTCGTCGGCGGCGTTGCGCTCCCACACCGTGATTCGGCGCCGCGGGTCGAGGCGCTTGGCCAGAGCGGCGAAGTAGAGCCCGCCTGGGCCGCCGCCGACGACCGCGATGCGCATGGGACACCCCGATGTCATCCGTAGGGTCTGGCGCCTATGCTGGCTGCGTTACGACAGTAACATGCGCGCTATTTCGTCTCCGGCCACCGATGGTGGAGGTTCGTGCGGTATGAGTCCGTTCCGCGGGTCGGTGCCGTTCACCGAGGAGTGGAAGCATTTCCGGTTCGAACGTGACGGTGCGGTTGCGACGGTGACCTTCGACCGTCCGGACAAGCTCAACGCGCTGACCTTCGACACCTACGCCGACCTCCGCGACCTGCTGGCCGAGCTGCCGCACCGCGGCGACACCCGGGTGCTGGTACTGCGCGGCGAGGGCAAGTCGTTCTGCTCCGGCGGCGATGTCGACGAGATCATCGGCGCGACGCTGGCGATGCGCCCCGACGAGCTGCTGGCGTTCACCCGGATGACCGGTGATGTCGTCAAGGCGATGCGCGAGTGCCCGGTGCCGATCATCGCCGCGATCCACGGAACCGCTGCAGGGGCGGGTTCGGTGATCGCGCTCGCTGCCGACTTCCGCATCGTCGCCAGGTCGGCCCGGTTCGCCTTCCTGTTCACCAAGGTGGGCCTGGCCGGTGCCGACATGGGAGCGGCCTACCTGCTGCCCAGGCTGGTGGGGCTCGGCCGGGCCACGTCCATGCTCATGCTCGGCGACACGGTGCCGGCCGAGGATGCCGATCGGTACGGCTTGGTCAGCGAGTTAGTCGACGACGACGCGCTCGATGCCGCGGCCGCAGCACTCGCGAAGCGGCTCGCCGACGGACCCTGGCAGGCGTACGCGCAGACCAAGTCGCTGCTGACCCGCGAGCTGGACATGGGTCTGTCCGGCGCGCTCGAGCTCGAGGCGATGACCCAGGCGCTATTGATGAACGGTGCCGACTACCGCGAGTTCCACGCCGCGTTCACCGCGAAGCGGCCTCCGCAGTGGCGCGGTCAGTGACGGCGTACGACCTCGGTCCCGAGCAACGGGAGCTCGCCGGTTGGGTCCGCGAGATCGCTGCCTCCCGGTTGTTGCCGATCGCCGGCCACGGCGAGCCGGGAAGGGTGGACCGCGACCTGCTCAAGGCGATGGGGGAGCTCGGCCTGCTCCGTCGGCTGTTCCCGGGAGCCGCCGAGGCGGTCCCCGGCCGCGCGACCTCCGCGACCGATCTCTGCCTGCTGCGCGAGTCGCTGGCGGCGGTGTCGACGGAGGCGGAGACCGCATTGGCGTTACAGGGACTGGGAACCTACCCGGTACTGCTGTCCGGCTCCGACGAGCAGGTGCAGCGCTGGGTTCCGGCGGTCGCGGCCGGCGAGGCGGTGGCGGCATTTGCGCTGAGCGAGCCCGGCGCCGGTTCCGACGCGGGCGCCCTGCAACTCCGCGCCGAGCCCGACGGCACCGGCTGGCGGCTGTCGGGCGAGAAGACGTGGATCTCCAACGCACCCGAGGCCGACTTCTACACTGTGTTCGCGCGGACGACGCCGGATGCCGGTGCCCGCGGCGTGAGCGCGTTCGTGGTCGCCGGTGACCGGCCGGGCATTTCCGGCGAGCACCTCGACATGCTGTCGCCGCACGCGATCGGGCGGCTCAGTTTCGACGGCGTGCCGGTCGGCGCGGATGAACTGCTCGGCGAACTGGACCGTGGCTTCGCCGTCGCGATGAGGACGCTCGACCTGTTCCGGCCCAGCGTTGGGGCGTTCGCCGTCGGCATGGCGCAGGCGGCGCTGGACGCCGCAGTCGCCCACGCCGGCGAGCGTCGGGCGTTCGGCGCGCCGCTGAAGGACATGCAGTCGGTCGCGCACACCCTGGCCGAGATGACAACGCGCATCGAGGCTGCCCGGCTGCTGGTGTACCGCGCCGCCGCCGCGTACGACGCCGGAGCCGAGCGGGTCGCGGCGACGTCGGCGATGGCGAAGCTGTTCGCGACCGAGACGGCCCAGTTCGTCGTCGACGCGGCCATCCAGATCCACGGCGCGCGGGCATTGCAGCGGGGCCACCTGCTCGAGCATCTCTATCGGGAGGTGCGGGCGCCGCGCATCTACGAGGGGGCGTCCGAAGTGCAGCGGTCGATCATCGCGCGCGAGCTCTACCGCGGCTGACCTGAGCCGGTGTCGTCCTCCTGGCGCAGCTTGAAGCGCTGGAGCTTGCCAGTCTGGGTCTTGGGCAGCGCGTCGCGGAAGATCACCGTCCGCGGGTACTTGTAGGGGGCGATCGTCGCCTTGACGTGCTCCTGCAGCGCCCGGCGGGCGGTGTCGTCGGGCTCGACGCCGTCGCGGAGGACCACGAAGGCGGTGACCACCTGGCCGCGGTCGGGGTCGGTGACGCCCACGACGGCACACTCGACGACATCGGGATGGCCGAACAGCGCCTGCTCGACCTCGGGGCCGGCGATGTTGTAGCCCGACGAGACGATCATGTCGTCGCTGCGCGCCTGGTACCAGAAGTACCCGTCCTCGTCCTCGACGTAGGTGTCGCCGGTGATGTTCCAGCCGTCCTGGACATAGACATTCTGCCGCTCGTCCGCGAGGTACCGGCAGCCGGTCGGTCCCCTGACTGCCAACCGTCCTTGTGTGCCCGGCGGTACCTCACGGCCGTGCTCGTCGAGCACCATCGCCACGTACCCGGGCACGGCCCGTCCGGTGGAGCCCGGCCTGATCTCGTCGCCGGCGGAGGCGACGAAGATGTGGAGCATCTCCGTCGACCCGATGCCGTCGATTATCCGGACGCCGGTCGCGTCGCGGAAGGCGTGCCAGGTGGCGGCGGGCAGGTGCTCGCCGGCCGACACCGCGCTACGCAGGCTACGCAACTCGTCGCCCTTGCCGGCGGCGAGCATCGCCTTGTAGGCGGTGGGTGCGGTGAACAGGGCCGTGACGCCGTGCCGGGCGACGGCGTCGGCCAACTCGTCCGGCGTGGCCTTCTCGACGAGCAACGTCGCGGCACCAGCGTGCAGCGGGAAGACCAACCCGGCGCCGAGCCCGAAGGTGAACGCGAACGGCGCCGTGGTGACGAACAGGTCGTCGGGCTGCGGGTGGAGCACGTAGCGGCTGAACGTGTCGGCGTTGGCCATGACGTCCCGGTGGAAGTGCATCGTGACCTTCGGCCGGCCGGTCGTGCCCGACGTCAGGGCCAGCAGCGCGACGTCGTCTGCCGCTGTCTGCACTGGTTCGAACCCGCTGGAGGCGTCGGCGGCGAGCCGGACAAGGTCGCCGTCGGTCTCGCCGCCGTAGGGCACGACGGTCATCGCCGGACGCGCGAGCTCACGGGCGGTGCGCAACTCGTCAAGGAACCGGTGGTCGCAGATCGCCAGGTCAGGCTGTGTCAACTCGATGGTGGTGACCAGTTCGCCCGAGCGCAGCAGAGGCATCGTCAGCACGACGACGCCTCCCGCCTTGAGCACGCCGAGCCAGGTCGCGACGAGCCAGGGGTTGTTGGGCGCGCGCAGCAGCACACGATTGCCCGGCCGCAGGCCGAGCCGCTCGACCAGGATGCCGGCAACCCGGTCGGCACGGTCGCGCAGTTCCCCATAGGTGCATGACTCCGTCGCCGTGACCAGGCACCGGCGGTCCGGGCCGAGGCGGTCGACGGTCTCGTCGAGCAGCCGCTGCGCGCAGTTGAGGCGGTCCGGGTAGTGCAGCTCGGGAAGGTCGAAACGGAACTGCGGCCACTGATGCTGTGGTGGCAACCCGTCCCTGGCGAAGGTGTCGACATATGCAGAGCGCGACAACGGCATGGCTCACCTCGCGTGAGTCGGGTACCTCCGCAGTCTGTCACCCCCGTGACGGCAGTCAAGGGCCCGCAATACAGTCGGCACCGTGGACATCACGTCCGAGCGAGCGGTCCAGCCGCGGTCGTTGATCGTCACGATCTACGGGTCGTACGCCCGCGAGGCCGGCGGGTGGATGTCCGTGGCGAGCCTCATCCGCCTGATGGACGCCCTCGGGGTCGACGAGCCGGCCGTGCGGTCGTCGACGTCACGCCTCAAGCGTCGGCGGATCCTCGAGGCTGCCCGGGTCGACGGCGCGGCGGGTTACGCCCTGTCCGATCAGGCGCGGGCCATCCTGGCCGAAGGTGATCGACGGATCTTCGCCCGACCGACGGCGACGCTTGCGGCGGGCTGGGTGCTCGCCGTGTTCAGCGTGCCCGAGGCCGAGCGGGCGAAACGGCACACCCTCCGGTCGAGGCTGTCCTGGCTCGGGTTCGGCAGCGTCGCTCCCGGCGTCTGGATCGCCCCGGCACATCTGGCCGACGAGACGACCGACGTGCTCGCACGGCTGGGCCTGCTGCAGTACGTCGACCTGTTCGCCGCTCACCCGGTCGCCGTGGACAACCTGCGGGCAGAGGTCGCCCGGTGGTGGGACCTGGACCGGATCCAGGACTCCTACGCCGCGTACGTGCGCCGGTGGCGGCCGGTGGCAGCGGCGTGGGCGCGGCGGCGCCGGGTCGAGGTGGAGTCGGCGTTCGCCGACTATGTCTACACGCTGAACGCATGGCGGCGGCTGCCGTACCTCGATCCCGGCCTGCCGTCGGAGTTGCTGCCGACCGGGTGGCAAGGGACGGAGGCGGCCGACGTGTTCTTCGCGTTGCGCGAGCGGCTGGCGGCACCGGCGCACGACCACGTCGTCCAGGTGAGCGGCGGCTGAGCGGCCCTGGAATCGTTGTCACGCAGGAAGGACGGCGATGCCCTGCACCTCGACCAGCGCGTCGGCGTCCCACAGTCGCGCCACCCCCACCGCGGCCATGGCGGGGTAGTCGGTGCCGACCAACCGTCGCCACACCTGCCCGATCTCGCGGGAGTGCGCGCGGTAGTCGTCCAGGTCCACGATGTACACCGTCATCGACACCACGTGCTCGGGGTGACCCCCCGCGGCGCCCAGCACCGTCAGCAGGTTCCGCAGCGCCTGCTCGAACTGGACGACCACGTCGCTGGCACCGACCAGCACACCGTGCTGGTCGAGCGCGGTCTGACCGGCCAGCCAGACGGTCCGGCCACCGGCGGAGACGACGGCGTGGTTGAAGCCGGACGGGTGCGGCAGCCCTTCTGGGTTGACGACGTCGTGTGTGTCGGTCACGACTGCACCGCGCCGCCGTCGACGTTGATGCCCTGCCCGGTGATGGCCGGGTTCGTGATGCAGAACTCGACCGCGTCGGCGACCTCGTCGACGGTGATCAACCGGCCGATCGGCTGCTTGGCGGCAAGGATCGCCCTCGCCTCATCGGGGGTTCGTCCGGTTCGTGCGACGATCGTCTGCACGGACCCGTCCGTCATCGGCGTGTCGACGTAGGAGGGGCAGACCGCATTGATGGTCACGCCGGTTCGCGCTGTCTCCGCGGCCGCTGCCCGGACCAGGCCGAGGACGCCATGCTTGGAGGCGGTGTACGCGGCGATGTACGGCTCACCCCATTTCGAGGCGACGGAGGCAAGGACCACGATGCGGCCCCATCCGGCGGAGGTCATTGCGGGCAGTGCGCGGCGGATGCACCGGAACGGCGTCGTGAGGTTGAGGTCGAGCATGTGCTGCCAGTCGGCGTCGGTGATCCGCGGGATGGGTGCCGACGATCCGGCGCCGGCATTGGCGATGAGGATCTCGACCGGCCCCCATGCGTCCTCGACGGACGAGAACAGATGGTCGATCGCACCGTGGGCGAGCAGGTCGACGGGCAGGACGAGCGACTCGCCCGGCAACCCATGGGCGAGCGTCTCCAGCTCGTCGCCGCTGCGTGCACACAGCGCTACCCGGTGGCCCTGC